>JAFAWL010000441.1 GCA_019241805.1 Actinomycetota bacterium | reverse complement strand
CCGCCAATGCCAATGCCGCGGCTCCGATCAACGCGGCTGCCTCCGCCAACATCGGCACGGTCGATTCCTCGGCCACGGCATTGTCCGAACAGAACGTCGAGATCGACCAAGGAATCCAGGGCGATGCGACCGCTGTCGGCCAGCAGGATTCCGGTATCACTCAGCAGTCCGGCTGATCTGAACGATGACGGCGCTGACCGGCGGACCGAGTGGTCCGGGCACGGCGTCCTCCCCCTCGGCGGCGGGTCCGGCGATTGCGCCCGCCCGCGCCGCCGGGGTGGAGTTGCTCGGCCAGCATCGGGGTTCGGGCTATCGCAATCCTCCCGCGCTCGTCCGCCGCCGCGACGGCCAGGTCGTCCAGCTCACGCCGCTGTTGTACGCGGTGCTGGATGCGATCGACGGCACCCGGAGCGAAGCGGCGATCGCCGATGTCGTCACCGACTCCGTCGGACGCACCGTCATGGCCGATGACGTCGAGCTGCTGATTCGAGAGAAGCTGTGGCCGCTGGGGCTGCTGAAATTGGCGGACGGGTCCGAGCCGCCGATCCGTAAAGTCAACCCACTGCTGGCGCTGCGATTCCGTTACGTCGTGGCCGATCCGGCCCGCACGAGGCGGATCACGGCTCCGTTCGCGGCGTTGTTCAGCCCAATCGTGATCACCCTCGTGACGCTCGCCTTCGCGATCGTGTGCTACTGGGTGCTGTTCCGCAAAGGCCTGGCCTCGGCGGCGCACGAAGCCTTCACCGATCCCGGCATGCTGCTCGCCGTTTTCGCGATCACCGTCGTCTCGGCCGGCTTCCACGAGTTCGGCCACGCCGCCGCATTGCGGCGCGGCGGCGGCACGCCCGGCGCCATGGGTGCCGGTCTGTACCTCGTCTGGCCGGCCTTCTACACCGACGTGACCGACGCCTACCGGCTCGACCGTCGAGCCCGGCTGCGGACCGACCTTGGCGGCCTGTACTTCAACGCGATCGCCGCGTTGGTCGTCTTCGGTGCGTGGGCGCTGGTGAGATGGGACGGTCTGCTGCTGGTCGTGGCCACGCAGATTCTGCAGATGATCCGTCAACTGCCGCCGCTGCTGCGCTTCGACGGCTATCACATACTGGCCGACGTCACCGGTGTTCCCGACCTTTTCCACCGGATCAAGCCGACGCTCACGCGGTTGTGGCCCTCTCGCCGGCACAGTGACGACAAGTTCGCGCTCAAGCCGTGGGCCCAGGCGGTGATCACTGTCTGGGTGCTGCTGGTCGTGCCGCTGATGCTGCTCACCGTCCTGGTCACCGTGCTCACGTTGCCCCGGATCCTGGCCAGTGAGGCACACAGCATCTCGACTCAATGGCGCCTGCTCGGCGACCAATTCCACCGCGGCGATTGGCTGGCGGCCGCGGCCAAAGTCCTCGCGTTGGTCGCGGTGGTGCTGCCCGCGTTCGGTGTGGTGTACCTGGTCTACCGCTCCGGCCGTCAGCTCGCCGCCCGAGTGCTGCGCCTGACCGCCGGCCGCCCGATACGTCGATGCGCGGCCGCGATCGTCGCCGCCGCCGTACTGGGCGCCCTGCTGCTCGCCTGGTGGCCCCGAGGCAACTATCGGCCGATCAACGGCACCGAGCGTGGGGTGCTAACGCAAGCGTTTGCACCCGCGGCCCTGTCCGGGCATCCGGCGAGCGCGCCGATCGTCACCGAAGGGGCTCGCCGCGACGTCCGGACGGTCTGGCCGGCCAACGCGCCGCGCCCCACCGCCCAGCATCCCCAAGTGGCCATGGTATTGACGCCACGGGACCCGAGCCAACCGACGTGGGTTTTCCCGTTCAATCGACCCGCGCCGCCCGGGCTGGGCGACAATCAGGCGCTGGCGGTGGCCGACAAAAACGGCAGCGCGGCCTACGCGGTGGCCTTCGCATTGGTCACGGCCACATCCGACACCGTCTTGAACAAGAACGAAGCCTACGCATTCGCAAGCTGCACCGACTGCTCAGCCGTAGCCATCAGCTTCCAGGTGATCCTGATTGTCGGCGACGCGCACGTGGACGCGCCGCAAAACATCTCCGCGGCGGTTTCGTACAACTGCATCCGCTGCATGACGGCGGCCCTGGCCATCCAACTCGACGTGTCGATACCCACGCAGCCGGATGCGGCGACGATGGCGAAGTTGCTGCAGTTATGGAGCCAGATCCAAACTTTCGGCACGCAACTAGCCGGACTGACCCTCGACCAGATTCGCGCACAGCTGGTCACCTACGAACAGCAGATCCTGACGATCGTCAAGCCATATGCGCAGGCCAGTGCGACCGCCACATCGTCGCCCAGCCCCTCCGCACCTACCTCGACTGCGACAGGACCGAGCGGCACTCCAACCGGAACGGCCCCCGCAACGCCCTCCGGCTCCGGAACCGCCGCGCCAACAACTAGCGCGACCGCAACGAGCAGCGGCTCCAGTACACCTTCCGAGACCGCGACCACGTCAGCAGCGGCCACCAGCACCGCGGCAACGCCCTAACCGCAGCCTCGAAAGCGCGGAGGGCGTGCGGTGACTTGCCGGCGCTCGGGCACCCGGTGTGACTGCGCCGCGATGGCAACTGGTTGAGACCGCCACTATCGTGGGTGTGTCGAGGTCCGGCGGACCTGCCGCGAATCCAAGGAGCCCCTATCGTGACCACCGCTCTGCAGTCCGTCCCGATCGACACCATTTCCGGGGAGCAGACGTCGCTTGCTGAATACTCAGGCGAGGTCCTCCTCGTGGTGAACGTCGCCTCGAAATGCGGCCTGACCCCTCAGTACGAGGGGTTGGAATCGCTTTACGAGCGCTACAACGGCCAGGGATTCAGCGTGCTCGGCTTTCCGGCCAATGACTTCCGGGACCAGGAACCGGGAACGAACGACGAGATAGTCGAGTTCTGCCAGTTGACGTACGGGGTGAAGTTCCCGGTGTTCGCGAAGATCGCGGTCACCGGTGCGGCCAAGCACCCGCTCTACGAGCTGCTGACCGAGGCCGTGCCGCACGCCACCGGAGAGCCGGAGCTGCAGCGCGAGCGGCTACGCAGCCGCGGGATCCCCGCCAACGACGATCCCGAAATCCTGTGGAACTTCGAGAAGTTCCTGGTCGGGCGCGACGGAACCGTCCTGGCCCGGTTCGCGCCGACCATGAAGCCGGAAGACCCCACCGTCGTCGCCGCGATCGAGACCGCCCTCGCCGAGTGACCTCGTAGCACGCGATGGATGGGTCGCAATAAAGGCAATCGTCGTGAGCAACCCGGCGGCCGGCCGAGCCGGCTTGGCGCTTTCCGAGCGCCCCGATCCGCAGGCCGCGATCAACGATTGTTCGGTCACGGCCACCTACGCGCGGGCCAGACCGTCCTCGCGCACGGCGCGGCCGACGGCGCGCGATCGACTTCGTCGAGGCAACTCCCGGCCAGCTCACCGAGATCGTCCAACGGGTGCGGGACGGACGGCTGCGAACCAACATCGCTCACGTCGCGAACTTCGATGACGCCCTCAACCCGACCCGGCGACGCACGGGAAAAACCGTCATCCGGAATTCGTAATGGACCGACCGCGCGGCGATTCAGCCGGATGTCTTGCACTTTCAGGATAGGGCGTCGGTGCGGGCTTGCGGCAAGACCCCGTCGGTGCGGCAGACTCACGCGTCCGCGTACCGACGGAGGGATGTCTTGTGTCCGAACCGCTCGATCCGGGGCCGTTCTTCCACGGCACGATCGCCGCGCTCCGTGTGGGCGAACTGCTCACGCCGGGGCGCCCGTCGAACTACCGTCCCGAGATCGTGATGAACCACATCTACTTCACCGCTCTCGTCGACGGCGCCGGCCTGGCCGCTGAGCTCGCCGCCGAACTCGCCGACGTCGAGGCCAGGCCGAGGGTGTACGCGGTCGAACCGACCGGTGCCTTCGAGAACGATCCGAACGTCACCGACAAGAAGTTCCGCGGTAACCCGACGCGGTCCTACCGCAGCCGCTCGGCCCTGCGCATCGTCGGCGAGATCACCGAATGGACGCGACTGACACCCGAACAGCTGCAGACGTGGCGTGAACGACTGTCGACGCTCCTGTCCGGCGACGCTGGCGAGATCATCAATTGAGGGACGAGCAGTCCCGGAGCCTGACGGCCTAGGGTGGGTGCTACCCGCTCGTGCCGACCAGCCGAGGAGCGATGCCTGATGGACAGTGTGAATCTCGGTGCGGCCGACGGGCTGCCGCCGGTCGACTGGGCCAGTATCGCCGCGAAGCTCGACGCGGATTCGAAACCGGCACCCGACGCGATCAACTCCCGCTCGACCTGGCTCGCGACCGTCAATCACGACGGCGGCCCGCATCTGACGCCGGTCGGCGCGCTCTGGCTCGGCGGCACGTTCTGGTTCCAGACCGGGTCCGGCACCCGCAAAGCACGAAACGTCGCCCGCGACCCACGCTGCTCGATCGCGGTGTCCATCGACGGCGCCGACGTTACCGTCGAGGGCGACGCCGTCCGTGTCACCGATCCCGACGACGTGACCCGGCTGGCCAAGGCGTGGGCCGACGCGGGCTGGCCGGCCGAACCCGACGAGTCCGGGACCGGCATCACCGCCCCGTTCAACGCGCCCTCGCAGGGACCGCCGCCCTGGAACGTCTATCGCATCGAGCCGGTGTCGGCGATCGTGACCCTGTCGGAAGAGCCGGGCGGGCTCGCCCGCTTTCGCTTCTGAATACCGACCGCGAACAGATGTCGGCGGGGACCACGGCGCGGGGCGCTGTCACCCCCGTGAACAGCTCGCGCGCGAATCCGTGGCCCCCGTCGACCTTGCTCTAGTGCCCGCTAACACGATTCGGATCACCGGCCGCGGCTCGATTGTCAGCGACACGTGACTTTCGCGAATCGGCCGTCAAGCAATAGCTCGGCTGACGAAACACATCCCCGGTGGGTAGGACGAGCGGAGTGACGGCGGAGGTGACTGTGGGCAACGCAGACGACGCGGTGCTGACCGAGGACGGTCGCTTCGTCGTCGTGTCCGGGCGGCGCTGGCGGGCCACCGACCCGGCCATTCCCGAACCACTGCGGCGTGAACTCGTCGCCGAGTTGATGTCAGCCCGTCGCGACGTCCGCTCGGACGGGGCGCCCGCCCGCCGGCGGGTGCAGGACGCCAAGGTGGCTCTCGGTGAACGTGGCGATCCATGGTGGGAACCGACGGCCGAAGGACGACGCCGGCGGTTGGCCGCGACGATGCGCACACTGCTGCGCCACCGCGATCCGAAGGCCACCATCTGCCCCAGCGACGCCGCCCGCGTCGTCGGCGGGTCGTCCTGGCGGGACCTGATGCCGGTCGCGCACGACGTCGCCACGGACCTGGCCCGCGACGGCACCCTCACGATTCGACAGCGGGGCCGCGACATCGACCCGTCCGTGATCCGCGGCCCGGTGCGGCTGGCCCGCGGTCCACGCTGGTGAACCGCCGACGATCGCCGCCGGCCGCGAGCGGGTAAGACTGCCGTTGGGCGCGGCGAAGGGCGGTGGGTGATGGCGCGGGCGGTGTGGTCCGGCGTGATCAGTTTCGGGCTGGTCAGCGTGCCGGTCGGGCTGTTCACGGCCACCGAGGAACACGAGCCGTCGTTCCATCAGTTCGCCGAGGGCAGCACCGACCGCATCCGCTACAAGCGGGTGAACGAGCGCACCGGCCGCGAGGTGGAGTTCAGCGACATCGTCAAAGGCGTCGAGGTCAGCGGCGGCAAATACGTGATGATCAGCGACGACGAGCTGGCGCAGATCGCTCCCGGCCGCTCCCGGGCGCTGGAGATCTCCGGCTTCGTCGACCTCGACGAGATCGATCCGATCTATTTCAACAAGGCCTATTACCTCGCCCCGGCCGCGGAGGAGAACAAGAAGACCTACGCCCTGCTGCGCGACGCAATGGCCGCCTCGAATCAAGCGGGAATCGCCACGTTCGTGATGCACGGCAAGCAACACTTGGCGGCTGTCCGCCCGGCCGGCAACGTGCTCGTACTCGAGACGCTGTTCCTTGCCGACGAGGTCCGCGACGCCGAGGACATGCTCGACAACCTCCCGCGCAAGACGAGCTTCAGCAGGGGCGAGCTGGCCATGGCCACGCAGTTGATCGATTCCATGAGCGAGGCCTGGCAGCCGAGCCAGTATCACGACACCTACACCGAGCGGGTCAACCGCCTCATCGAAGCCAAGAGCAAGGGCAACGAGGTCGAGGTCGCGGCGGATGCGCCAGCGGGTACCAACGTCGTCGACCTGCTCGACGCGCTGCGCCGGTCGGTCGAGTCCGCCCGCGGCGGCCGGGGCGCGAGCAACAAGGCGACGGCCGCGAAGAAGACACCGGCCGCTAAGAACACGGCCGCTAAGCGAGGCGCGTCCGCCAAGCGAGGCGCGGCCAAGAAAGCGGCGACCAAGCGAACGGCCCGGAAAGCCTCGTGACCGCCAAAGTCCGATCCAAACAAGCCCGGACGGAGTCGACGCCGGCCGAGCGCCTGGGGCCGTATCGAGCCAAGCGGGACTTCGCCAAGACCGCCGAACCGTCCGGACCGACCGATGAAACAGGCACCGGCAAGCCGAGCGCCCGGAAGCCGGGCACTGCCAAGCAGGTCCGCAAGCAGAGCACTCGCAAGGCTTCGCCACCGGCGCGATTCGTCGTCCAACGACACCGCGCTCGCCGCCTGCATTACGACTTTCGCCTGGAGATCGACGGCGTGCTGGTCAGCTGGGCCGTCCCGAAGGGCCCCACCCTCGACCCAGGGGTGCGGAGAGCGGCGTTTCACGTCGAAGATCACCCGCTGGATTACATCGACTTCGAAGGCATCATCCCGTCGGGGCAATACGGCGGCGGCGACGTGATCGTGTGGGATGCCGGTACGTGGGAGCCGCACGAAACCGACGACCCGGCCGCGGCGGTCGCGAACGGCGAACTTCATCTCGACATCCGGGGTCGGAAACTGCGCGGCCGGTTCGTCATCGTGCGCACGAAGATCGACGCAGCCGGTAAAGAGGAATGGCTGCTGCTGCACAAGCACGACGAGGATGCGGTCGACGGCTGGGATCCCGAGCAGCACCCGAATTCCGTGCTCTCCGGCCGGACCAACGACGAGGTGAAGGCCGAACCCGACCGGCTCTGGCGCTCCGACCTCCCCGCCGCCCGAGCAGCGATCACCCTCAAATCGGAGACCGTCGGCGCGGGCGAATTGGCCGCTCTCGATGCCCTCGGCTCCGGCGGCACGTGGGCGGTGCTCGGCCGCGAATTGCGCGTCACCAACCTCGACAAGGTCCTCTTCCCCGCGCGGCCCCATGAGGAGCCGGTGACCAAGCGCGACCTGCTGCGCTACACCGCCCAGATCGCGCCGACCCTCCTGCCTCATCTGCGAAAACGAGCGTTGAACATGCACCGCTACCCCGGCGGTGTCGGCACAAAGGGCTTCTGGCACAAGGAACTTCCCGAACACGCCCCCGACTGGCTGCCCCGCTGGGACAACCCGGACGCCGACCCCGGCGAGACGCGCACCTACCTCGTCGTAGACGAACCGGCGGCGCTGGTCTGGGCCGCGAACTTCGGCGCCCTGGAGTGGCACGCCTGGACCTCGCTCGTCGATGAGCCACACCGGCCGACGTACGCGCTCATCGACCTCGACCCGGGCGAGCAGACGACGTGGTCCGAGCTGCTCACGCTCGCCCGCCTGCACCGCACCGCGCTGGAGCACCTCCACGTCCGGGCCCGGGCCAAGCTCACCGGACGGCGCGGCATCCAGATCTGGATCCCCATCGTCGCCGGCCCGTCGTTCGACGACACCCGGGCCTGGGTCGAGCGGCTGTCCAAAACCGTCGGCGCGGTCGTACCGGAATTGGTCAGCTGGAAATGGCAGGTGCACGACCGCGCCGGCCTGGCCCGCCTCGACTACACCCAGAACGCGATCAACAAGACACTCGTCGCGCCCTACAGCCCCCGCCCGGCCGCCGGGGCTCCGGTGTCGGCGCCGATCAGCTGGGACGAACTCGACGATCCTGAGTTGCGCCCGGATCGCTACACGATTCGCTCGATAATTCCTCGGCTGGCCGAGCGCGGCGACCTGTTCGCCGACGTACTCGCGCCGGCCAAGCCGCTGCCCGAGTTGAGCTGACCAGAGCGCGAACCTGATTTCGTCGAACCGGATTGACGAGGCCGTGATTTGGTTATGGTGGGAGAAGCTCAACCGGAGCACCGGCCGGTCGCCCGCTCGTGACAAAGCAGGCGGCGGCGGCCAGCGGAACGCCGGAAGGGCAATCCAATGCAGGCGATGGTCTATCGCGGCCCCTATCGCATCCGGGTCGAGGAAAAGGATGTCCCGGCGATCGAGCATCCCAACGATGCCATCGTGCGGGTGCGGTTGGCTGCGATCTGCGGGTCGGACCTGCACCTATACCACGGCATGATGCCGGACACGCGGATCGGGCACACCTTCGGGCACGAATTCGTCGGGGTGGTGCACGAAGTCGGCTCGTCGGTGCAGAACCTGCGGGTCGGCGATCGCGTGATGGTGCCGTTCAACATCTTCTGCGGCTCGTGCTTCTTCTGCGCCCGCGGCCTGTATGCCAATTGCCACAACGTGAATCCCAATGCGACCGCGGTCGGCGCCATTTACGGGTACTCCCATACGACGGGTGGCTACGACGGAGGCCAAGCCGAGTACGTCCGCGTGCCCTTCGCCGATGTCGGACCGAGCGTGATCCCCGACTGGCTGGGCGACGAGGACGCCGTGCTGCTCACCGATGCCGGACCGACCGGCTATTTCGGCGCGCAGCTCGGCGGGATCGTCGAAGGCGACGTAGTGGTCGTCTTCGGCGCCGGCCCGGTCGGGCTGTTCGCGGCCCGCTCGGCCTGGCTCATGGGAGCGGGGCGGGTGATCGTCGTGGATCACCTGCAATACCGGCTGGATCTGGCCCGCAGTTTTGCGTTCGCCGAGACGCTCAACTTCGTCGAGGTCGACGACGTCGTCCTTGAGCTCAAGCGGCTCACCGACTGGCTGGGTGCCGACGTCGCCATTGACGCGGTCGGCGCGGAAGCCGACGGCAACCTGCTGCAACACATCACGGCCGCGAAATTGAAACTGCAGGGCGGCTCGCCCATCGCCCTCAATTGGGCCATCGACGGCGTCCGCAAAGGCGGAACCGTCTCGGTGCTCGGCGCCTACGGACCGACCCCTTCGCTGGTCAAGTTCGGTGACGCGCTCAACAAGGGCCTGACGATTCGGGGCAACCAGTGTCCGGTAAAACGCCAATGGCCGCGGCTGCTCGACCACGTGAAGAACGGGTACCTGCGGCCGAGCGACATCGTCACCCACCGGTTCCCGCTCGAGCACATCGCCGAGGCCTATCACACGTTCTCGGCCAAACTCGACGGCATCGTCAAACCGCTCGTCACGGTCTCGGGCGCCTAAGAGGAGGACGGACATGCCTTACACGAAGGACAAGCCGAGCCTGCCCGAGACGAGCGAACAGCTGCGGGCGCGCATTCCCGGCTGGGGCGCGGATCTCGATCCGGCCGACCGGCCCTCCGGGTCGCGTGAGCGGTTCGATCCGGGTGCGACCGGGGCGCATTGGGATGTTCCCCAGCAGCAGCCGCAACGCCTTCCGCGCGAACGCTCGATCGAGCACGGCCGGCTGACCCCCGTCTTCGGCACGGCGCAGCCGCTGCACGGCCCCTCCGGAGCCGTTCGCCGCTACGCCTACCGGCGTTTCAGCGAGGGACGGCTGGCTCATTGGTTGTTGTTGGTACTTGGGGACCGGATGGAGACCGCCGAGGCCCGAATGCGCTCCTATGTCTCCCGCCGCCCGGACAACCCGCTCGCCGAGACCGGCCTGATCGGTGAATTCCGCAGCCATGGTCTTCGGTCGCGGGCCGGGCGCGTCGACCGGCGCCACCAACTGCTGGACCTGGTCGTCGTCGCCGGACCGACGTTGCTGCGGATCGGCATCGTCACCCTGCTGGTCCGGCGGGTCGTGCGCGCCGTGGTCAAGGTGGCGCGCAGTACCCCTGACCCCAGCCGCCCCCTGAGCCGAGGTGATTCCCGATGACCCAACCGGCCCAGCAGCAACCGGTTCCCGGCCGGCAGGCCGAGATGACGCCCATCCCCGATTGCGGCGAACAGTCCTACCGTGGCTTTGATCGGCTGGCCGGTAAGGCGGCGATCATCACCGGCGGCGACAGCGGCATCGGCCGGGCCGTGGCGATCGCCTTCGCCCGCGAAGGCGCTGACGTGCTGATCGCCTACCTCGACGAACACGACGATGCGAGCGAGACCGCGAACTACGTCGAACAGGCCGGCCGCAAAGCGGTGCTGGTCAGTGGCGACATCGCCGATCCGGCCCACTGTCGCGCGATCGTCGACAAGGCGGTCGAACAGTTCGGGCGCGTCGACATTCTCGTGAACAACGCGGCCTTCCAGATGACCCACGAGTCACTGGACGAGATTCCGGACGATGAGTGGGATTACACGTTCCGCACCAATGTCGGCGCCTTCTTCCATCTGGCCAAGGCCGCGGTCCCGCATATGCGTCCTGGCTCCGCGATAATCGGCAGTTCGTCGGTCAACTCCGACATGCCGTCACCGACGCTGGCACCGTATGCGGCCAGCAAGGCCGCGATAGCCAATTTCTGTGCCAGCCTCGCCCAGCTGCTGGGCGAGAAGGGGATCCGGGTCAACAGCGTCGCGCCCGGGCCGATCTGGACTCCGTTGATTCCCGCGACGATGCCGGCCGAGAAGGTGGAAAGTTTCGGGCAGGACGTTCCGCTCGGGCGGCCCGGGCAACCGGCTGAACTGGCGCCGGTCTACGTCCTGCTCGCG
>JAFAWL010000314.1 GCA_019241805.1 Actinomycetota bacterium | reverse complement strand
GGAGGCCTACGTCACCCCGAACACCTCCCGCTTCGACCGGACACGCGTGCGGTGGAGCAACGGCGGCTCCGACGACGTCTCCGGCGGCGGCGCATTCACCCACATGACGCTGTTGGCCGAGAACACGACCGGCATGCACAACCTGTTCCGGCTTTCCACCCGCTCGAGTCTGGAGGGCTTCTTCTACAAGCCTCGGGCCGACCGTGAACTGCTGGCCGAGTACGCGGGCGGATTGATCGCGACCACCGGCTGTCCGTCGGGCGAGGTGCAGACCTGGCTTCGGATCGGCGACTACGAGCGGGCTCGCGCGAGCGCCGCCGAGTTCCGTGACATCTTCGGCGCCGACAATTTCTTCGTGGAACTGATGGATCACGGCCTCGACATCGAAGCCCGGGTGCGCGACGGGCTCCTGCGGCTGGCCAAGGACCTTCGACTGCCGGTCATCGCCACGAACGACTCGCACTACACCCACCCGGACGACGCCTCCGCCCACGAGGTGTTGCTCTGCGTCCAATCGGGCAAGACGATGGCCGACCCCAATCGCTTCAAGCTTGACGGCTCCGGCTACTACGTGAAGTCGCCGGCCGAGATGCGTTCCCTGTGGGCCGACAAACACGACCTACGGGAAGCCTGCGACAACACGCTGCTCATCGCCGAGCGATGCGACGTCAGCTTCACCGAGGGCAATGGCACCTACATGCCCCGCTACCCCGTGCCGGCCGGTGAGGACGAGAACTCCTGGTTCGTCAAAGAGGTCGAGGCCGGCCTGCTGCGGCGCTACCCGCAGGGCATCCCGGCCGAGGTCCGCCGGCAGGCCGACTACGAGGTGGGCGTTATCGCCCAGATGGGGTTTCCCGGTTACTTCCTCGTGGTGGCCGACTTCATCAACTGGGCCAAGGAGAACGGCATTCGCGTCGGGCCTGGCCGAGGCTCCGGCGCCGGCTCGATCGCCGCATTCGCCATGCGGATCACCGATCTCGACCCGTTGCAGCATGGTCTGATCTTCGAGCGGTTCCTCAATCCGGACCGGGTCTCCATGCCGGACTTCGACGTCGACTTCGACGAGCGCCGCCGCGGCGAGGTCATCCGCTACGTCACCGAGAAGTATGGCGACAACCACGTCGCGCAGATCGTCACCTACGGCACCATCAAGGCCAAGCAGGCGGTCAAGGACGCGGCGCGCGTGTTGGGCTATCCGTTCTCGATGGGTGACCGGATCACCAAGGTGATGCCCCCGCCGGTAATGGGCAAGGACGTACCGCTCAACAAGATCTTCGACAAGGACGACGCGCGTTACGGCGAGGGCGGCGAGTTCCGGGCGCTCTACGACGGCGACACCGAGGTCCGCAAGGTCGTCGACACCGCCAAGGGCCTCGAGGGTCTCAAGCGCCAATGGGGCGTGCACGCCGCCGGCGTCATCATGTCCTCCGCCCCGCTGCTGGACCTGATTCCGGTCATGAAGCGCGAGCAGGACGGCGCGATCATCACGCAGTTCGACTACCCGACCTGCGAGAAGCTCGGCCTGATCAAGATGGATTTCCTCGGGTTGCGCAACCTGACGGTGCTCGAGGACGCGTTACGCAATATCGCAGCCAACCGCGGCGAGAAGGTGGTGCTCGAAGAGCTCACCCTCGACGATCCGAAGACGTTCGAGCTGCTGGCCCGGGGTGACACACTTGGCGTCTTCCAGCTCGACGGCGGCCCGATGCGCGCCTTGTTGCGTTCGATGCGGCCGGACAAGTTCGAGGACATCTCCGCGGTCGGTGCGCTTTATCGCCCGGGCCCAATGGGAATGAACTCCCACAACGAGTACGCCGACCGCAAGAACGGCCGCAAGCCGGTCACGCCGTTGCATCCCGAACTGGAAGAACCGCTGGCCGACGTCCTGGGCGAGACCTACGGGCTGATCGTCTACCAAGAACAGGTTATGGCCGTCGCGCAGAAAGTGGCCGGCTACTCGCTGGGCGCCGCGGACTTGCTGCGGCGGGCGATGGGCAAAAAGAAGAAGTCCGAGCTCGACGCACAGTACGAGACCTTCAGCGCCGGTATGCAGGAACGCGGCTACTCCGCCGGTGCGATCAAAGCGCTCTGGGAAACGCTGCTGCCTTTCTCCGACTACGCGTTCAACAAGGCGCACTCGGCCGCGTACGGCGTCGTGTCGTATTGGACGGCGTTCCTCAAGGCCAACTACCCGGCCGAGTACATGGCGGCGCTGCTGACCTCGGTCCGTGACGACAAGGACAAGTCCGCGGTCTACCTGGCCGAGTGCCGGCGGATGGGCATCAAAGTGCTACCGCCGGACGTCAACTCCTCCGACGCTGACTTCACCCCTAACGGCGCCGACATCCGGTTCGGCCTGGCGGCGATCCGGAATGTCGGGTCGAACGTCGTCACCGCGATCGTCGCCGCGCGCACGGAGAAGGGCGCGTTCGCCGACTTCGCCGACTTCCTGCGCAAGGTCGAGGCGGTGGTCTGCAACAAGCGCACCATCGAGGCATTGATCAAGGCGGGCGCGTTCGACTCACTCGGTCACACCCGGCGCGGGTTGGTCCACGTCTACGAGCCGGCCGTCGACCAGGTGCTCGACACGAAGCGCAACGAAGCCAACGGTCAGTTCGACCTGTTCGGTTTCGGCGATCTCGACTCGACACCGGCGCTCGACTTGTTCGAAATCCGAGTGCCCGACGGCGAGTGGGACAAGTCGGTGCTGCTCGCCTTCGAGCGGGAGATGTTGGGACTTTACGTCTCGGATCACCCGCTGTTCGGTGTCGAACATGTCCTGGCCGCAGCTGCGGACATATCGATCGCGACCTTGGTCTCCGAGGGCGCCGCCGAGAACCAGACCGTCACGGTGGCGGGCATCCTGTCCTCGGTCAGCCGTCGGATAACGAAAGCCGGCGCACCGTGGGCTCGGGCCACGCTGGAGGATCTCGAGGGCTCGATCGAGGTGTTGTTCTTCCCGGCCACCTACGGCAACGTCGGCTTCCAGGTCGTGGAGGACGCGCTCGTCGTGCTCAAGGGGCGCGCGCAGCAGCGGGACGACACCGTCGAACTGATCGTCTCGGATCTCTCCGTTCCCGATCTGACGGTCAAGGCGGCCGGTCCGATCGTGGTGAAGATGGCGCCGGCTCGCTGCACGCCGCCGATGGTCGATCGCCTGCGTGAGGTGCTGGCCGCGCATCCAGGATCGGCCGAGGTGCATCTGCAGTTGCTCAACGGAGAGCGCGAGAAGCGACTACGGCTGGGCAACGAGTTCCGAGTCACCCCTTCGGCCGCCCTCATGGGCGACCTCAAGGCGCTGCTCGGTCCGGCCGCCGTCGGAAGCTGACGGTGAGGGCCGAGCAGGTGGATCCGCGCACCGCGTTCGAGATGGCCGAGGCCGGTGACCCGATCATCGACGTCCGCACCCGCGCGGAGTACGAGCGCAGGCATATCGCCGGCGCCCTCAACATCCCGATCGACACGCTGCCGGGCGCGCTCGCCATGCTCGAGGTCGACGGGCCGGTGCTGACCGCCTGCACATACGGCAATCGCGGTGGCCGGGCGGCCGAGCTGATCGCACTCAGCGGGCGGACCGCATTCTCGATCGAAGGCGGGACCCATGCCTGGCAGCAAGCCGGTTTGCCGGTGGTGAACGGCCCTGCGCCAGGTCGTCGACTCCACCCGCGACCTTGAGCGACTACAGCGGCACGGACTGCGGGAACGAGAAGACGTTGCTCGGATCGTAGGTCTGCTTGATCTGCTTCAGCCGGGCCGCGTTCGCCCCCCAGTACGCCGCGGCGAAGTCGGTGATCGAAGCGTCGGCGTAGTTGACGTAGGCGGCCGAGCCCAGCCACGGGGACAGCGCTGCGCGCTCGCCGCGCACGAACGAATCGAACGGCGCCGGGTCGAGGCCGGCCTGGGCGTAGGGCCACGTCGCCGTGTACTGCACGGTCGCCAGCGCCGTGCGGTACGGAAACGCCGTCGCGTCGGACGCAACCTCACCGATCGCGCCACCGATCGCGTCGAACGAGACCCCGCCCTCGACCATTGAAGCGACGTCGGCTGCACCGACGGCCGCGACGATGGCCGCGATCCCTGCCTCCGGCAGCGCCTGTTGCATGATCGACGACGTGGCGGCGAAGGCCTGCCGTTTGGCGGGGGCCAAGGCACCGGTGATGCAACTGCCGGCATCCTGATTGGAACAGCCGGCCTCGCCTAGCATTGTCGAGCCGTAGGAACCTGTGGTCGTCGAGCTCACCGAAGGCTTCGGCAGCTGCGCGAGCAAAGATGCCAGCGCTGCCGCCACCGAGCCGCTCCCGATCCAGGTCCCGGAGACGGTGATCTTCGGACCATGACCGGGGTCGTTCAGCAGCTTGCAGGTGGCCCAGAGTTCGCGGGGCAGCGTCGGTAGCCACTGCTGCCACGCGGCAAACACGCTCCCTGCGTTGGCGTAGGGCCACTGCAGAAAGTAGGTCGACATCTGTGGAGCCGGGCGCACCGCGAACGTCAGTGACGTGACGGCGGCGAAACTGCCGCCGCCTCCACCCCGCAGCGCCCAGAACAGATCCGGCTCGTGCTGCGCGTCGATGGTGCGGGTCTGCCCATCGGCGGTGACGATCTGGGCCGAACGCAACTGATCGCACGTCAAGCCGTAGGCCCGACTGAGCACACCGACCCCACCGCCGAGAGTGAGGCCGCTGATACCGACCGTCGGACACGAACCCGCCCCGATGGCGACGTTGCTCGCGGCCAGCTGCGCGTAGACATTCGCCAGCAGCGCCCCACCGCCCACCGTGGCCGTCATCGCGTTCGTGTCCACGACGACCGAGTTGAGCCCCGACAGATCGGCGACCAGCCCGGTACCGGACGACCAACCGCCGTAGGAGTGCCCGCCGTTGCGAAGCCGAAGCGCCGCTCCACCCGCCGCAGCGAACTCGACGCAGGCGGCGACGTCGGCGGCACTACGACAATGGGCGATCGCCGCGGGTCCGGCCTGCCGGGCGAAGCGGGGGTTGTACAAGAGTGCCGCGGCGTCGTAACCGGGCGCGCCGGCCAGGACCAGACCGCCGGAGATCCGCGGGGCTAGCTGGGCGAAACTCGGTTTACCCGAGCCGCTGCCGGACGGGGCCGGTGAGGTCAGCGAGGCGTCCGTGCTGTGGCTGCCCGAGCCGTGCACGTCGTGCGTGCAGGCCGCGAGCGCTCCGGAGATCACCGCGGCGCCGCCCAGACGCAGGGCTTCGCGTCGTGACAGCTGCCTCCCGCTCACCTGACCCATCATCGCAGGCGCCGTAGGCTTCTCGGGGTGACCGGTGAGTTGGTTCCTCGCCCGGGACCGTACGACGGCGACGACGGCGACCTCACGTCGGAGCATGGGCGTCTCGCTGACGTGGGCGCGTTTCGCACCGGTTCGCCGATCAGTCGGTGGGCCCTGTCGCGCTATCTCGTCGGGCGCGCCGTCGCCAGCTACATCGGCTGGGCGCTGTTCGGTCTCGCCGTGGCGCTCGTCGGTCTGGGGATGCTCCTCTATTTCGTCGGGCCGTCCTGGCTGGGCGTGCTCGTCGTCATCCTCGGCTTCGGTGTCTTGGCCGTCCGTGCGCTGCTGGCCACGTTGCTGCGTCGGCTGACCTCCGTCGGTCGCTTCGGCGAACTCGATGCGCGGCTACGGGCGCTCGTGGGCGATACCCGTAAGGACGTACGCCAGGAGTTGCGACGGATCGGGCTGCCCAGCCGGGTGTGGACGATGCCGGTACTGGTCGTGCGCTTGGCCGGTCGGCGCCGCGCGCGGACGCTCGAGCTGCTGCGCGGCTTCGACGTCGCGCGGGTCGTGCCTGCGGCCCGGCTCGACGAGTTGCATCTGCTGGTGATCTCACGACTGACCGACCCGCCGCGGTGATCGCGGCTGCATCCTGCCGCCGGCTGCCGCGATGCGTCAGGATTGACCGGTGAGCGAGCGAACGCCGTTGGCCGCGCGGATCGCCGCCGTCCGACAGCGACTGCGAGGCACGGGCTCGGGCGGTTACGGGCTTCTCGATCGGGCCGGTGATGCAGATCGGACGGCCCGCGGACGGACCGGTCAAGCATGGGACATCGTCCGGGCCCGGCGGGCACCAAAAGCCGCTCCGCT
>JAFAWL010000285.1 GCA_019241805.1 Actinomycetota bacterium | reverse complement strand
GGTGATCGACCCGTTCCAGCTCGGCGTTGGCCTGGCCGACCGTGCTGCGCAGGTCCGACACGAGCGGCACTGTCTCGCTGCGCAACTGGTCGACCGTCTCGCGCAGGGCGCGCAGCAGATCGCCGACGGGCCGGTCCTCGTCGAGCTGTTCGATGGTGCTGATGACGAGCTTGCTGGCGACCTCGCCGGCCGCGTGACCACCCATGCCGTCGGCGATCGCGAGCAGCCGGGGCCCGGCGTACACCGAGTCTTCGTTGTTGCCGCGCACGAGACCCCGGTCCGAGCGGACCGCGTACCGCAGAGTTAGCGTCATGACTACCGCAGTTCCAGCACCGTCTGCCCGATCCGGACGGGGACGCCGGGTTCGAGCCGGGTGGGGCCCTCGAGCTTGCGCTGCCCGAGGTACGTGCCGTTGGTCGAGCCGAGGTCCTCGACGAACCAAGCTCCGTCCTGCAGGCTGATTCGCGCGTGACGCGTGCTCGCGTAGTCGTCGGTGAGCACGAGCGTCGAATCGTCGGCGCGGCCGATCAACACGGGAGCTCCGGTGAGCCCGATGCGGGTCCCCGCCAGCCCACCCTCGGTGACGACCAATTGCGCCGGGCCGCGCGGGCGGGCGACGGCCGCGGCGTCAGCGCGGCCGCGGGCACCGCGTCGACGCGCGGGCGGCGGCACGGCCACGCGGGGTTGCCCGCTCGTACGCAAATCCGATCGCACGACGCGGACGGCGCCGAGCACGAACAGCCACAGCAGCGCCAGGAACCCGAACCGCAACAGCTGCAACGCCAGCGGCGAGTTCACATGGGCTCCTGTTGAAACACCAGCTTCGTGTGACCGAGGCGCACCACGTCGCCGTGCCGCAGCGGATGTGAGCCGATGTGATGGCCGTTGACGACAGTTCCGTTGGTCGAGCCGAGGTCGTAGACAGTCCCCACGTGTCCGTCGTACTCGATGTTGATGTGCTTACGGGACACACCCTGGTCGAGCAGCTGCAGGTCGCACTCCGAACCGCGACCGACGACGTTGCTGCCCATGTGCAGCTCGTAACGCTGGCCGGTGCCGTCAACGATGAGCAGCGCCTGTGGAGGTCTGGGCGGCTGCGGCTGATACGGCTGGCCGTACGACTGAGGCGCCTGCTGCCCGTAGCGCGGTCCGGCCGGGTACGGCTCAGCCGCGTAAGGCTCTGGTGCGTAGGGCTGCGGGGCGTACGGCTCGGGCGCGTAGGGCTCGTGAACCGGTGGCGCCGGGCGTAGGTGCGCCGCGATCGGGGCCGGTCCACCGTACTGGCCGATCGGCGCGCCCGGGATGACCGGAAGCGACATCGAATCGTGCGGCCGCACCCGCGGCGGCGCACTGGACTCCATGCGCGACGCGACCCCGAAAACGCCGGTGTGCAGGTTGTCGTCGCGGACGAGGTAAACCTCGATATCGCCGATCGTGCTCCAGCTGTTCTCGTCGAGATGCTCCTGCAGCAGCTCCGCCAGCGAGGTCGTGAGTTGCACCTCCCACGGCACGAGCCGCTCGTGATCGGTCGGGCTGAGGGTCACGCGGTAGCGGTTGGGTGCCATGACCTGGCCGTTGCCCATCACGTTGCGCTTGTCGGTCGCTTCCCGCTGCAGGGCCGTCCCGATCTCGACGGGTTCGACCTGGCCCTTGAACACGCGGGCGAAGGCTCCGCCGACGAGACTCTCGAGGCGCCGCTCGAAGCGTTGCGCCAGGCTCATCGGTCCTCCTTTCGCATCCGCTCGATACTGCGTGTCATCCGTTGTGAGATCACTGTGTGCCGGCATGGCAAGATCCACACGTCACGTCGTGTCGCAGTGATGGTACTTGCGGCACCCCGTAGAGCCGGAAATTCGGACCTGTGAGCGTGCTACCGTTTTCGGCTGTCACGGGCAAGTGGCGGAATGGCAGACGCGCACGGTTCAGGTCCGTGTGTCCGAAAGGACGTGGGGGTTCAACTCCCCCCTTGCCCACGCATGTCGGCCCAATGCAACGTTTGCCGGCTAGCGCGCTGCCTGGCAGCTCGCCTTCGTGTGACGGGCACTGCGCGGCGACGGCCATGACCAAGCGCACCGCGCGTCAGGTTCAGGCCCGGCGTGTCGCTACGCCGGTGCGCTCGGCCTGGTCGTTTCCCGGAGCCCGCAGATCGGCTCACGCGTACACGACTTGCCGCGTGGCAGCTATTGCCCGTCAGCCGGTTTCCGGTCGGCGTGTCGCCCCGCTGGCGGGTAATTGCTTACGGCGCTTCATGATCATTTATTGCACACGACTTGCACACGGCCTTAGGTCTATGGACTTAGCTGCGCAGAATCAGTGCGAACTCTAACCGGCGCGTTCGTGACGGCTTTCCCACAGGCGCCAGCCTTTCACGTTCACCTGAGTGTGGCTTGGCACGATGACGCTTGGTCAGTGATTTCAGGGGTCGGAGTGAGCTCATGAATGGGGGCATCAGAATTGGCAACGCCCTCGTAATCGTCGCTTGCACGTCGACGCTGCTTTCATCGCCCGCGCGTTCGGCGAACGTGCCGGATTGCACCGGCGATGCCCACGGGGGCGAACATGCAGTAAGCGCTTCGATATCGTGCCCGAAGAAAAGTGCCGTACCTGGTTCGACGCCGGTGGCGGTGGCGGATGTGTTGCCGTCGCGGACGGTGGACTGCGGCGTGGCCGACGGGTCGACGGCGGCCGAGAAGACGGCGCAGAAGCTGTGCGGATCAGCGCCGGTGACCTGCCCACCGCTGCCGAGTGAGCCGGCCCCACACTCATTCATCTACGAGATCCAGCTCGGCACCCAGTGGATCCCGCAAGACGGCTGGTGCCCGGGCCAGAGCACACCCACCCCGGTCGGGACCACCCTGCGGCAGGAGATCACCCGGCTGCTACCCGAGGTCGGGATCGGCGCGGCACCGAGCGGGGACGGACTGGACAACTTCGAGACCATCTTCAACGCCGCCACGCCCGCCGTGCTGGCCCTGGGCGGCGCGACCCTGCTCGGCGTCCCCGTGCAACTGCAGGCCAGCTTCCACTCCGCGACCTGGAACTTCGGCGACCACACCGGCGACAAAACCACCAGCGACCCCGGCACCGCCTGGGCGCCCGGGCTGTGCGACACCGACGACTGCCCGAACCTGTTCGGGCACACCTGGACCAAGCACGGCACATACCCGGTCACCCTCACCATCACCTGGACCGGCCAATTCCGCGTCGCCGGCAGCGACTGGATCTCGATCCCCACCCCGATCACCGGACCCACCCACACCATCACCTACACCGTCCACGAGGCCTACTCCAGCGTCCAACCCGGCCGCTAAACCCCGCACCAACCACCCACCCACCAACCAGCCCACCCGGCGCCTCACCCGGCTGGACGGCAAACGCTCGAGCGGCTGCGTTACCAGACCGCTCAGGTGAGCCACGATGGGCCGATGATCGGTGGCGCGCACCACCTCGTGATCGACTGCCCGGAACCAGCGACGCTGGCGTTTTCTACTCCGAGCTGCTCGCCTGCCCGTCGTGTACACCTCGGACGACTTCGTCGTCGTGGCGGGTGCCGTCCGCAGCAGATGCACCTCGACGTCATGGTCGACGATCTGGACGCCGCCGGCCGGGCCGTCCTTGCCCTCGGTGCCACGGCGTTGCCGGCCGGCGATCACATCTGTGCCGATCCGGCCGGTCACCCGTTCTGCTTGACCCGGCGACCCTGCTGGGCGTCGCCGCTCAACGCACCCGTACACCACTGACCCACGCGGCCACGCACCGCAGGCCGGGGTTTAAGCGATGAGCGAGCTGGGAAACTATCCAGCCGTGAGCATGTTGATCACCATCGCCCTTCTCGTGGTGATGGCCATCGGGTTCGGCGAGTATGTCCGCCATGTGGCGTCTCGACCGATC
>JAFAWL010000127.1 GCA_019241805.1 Actinomycetota bacterium | reverse complement strand
TGTCGATGGACTACGAGGTGTTCCTGATCTCGCGGGTGCACGAGGCCTGGGCCAAGACGGAGGATGCGCACCGCAGCGTCGCGATCGGTATCGGCAGCACGGCGCGGGTGATCACCACCGCGGCCGCGATCATGGTCGTGGTCTTCCTGAGCTTCGTCCTGGACGACGACCCGACGGTCAAGATGCTGGCGGTCGGCATGGCCGCGGCCGTGCTGATAGACGCCAGCATCATCCGCATGTTGCTGGTGCCGGCGGTCATGTCACTGCTGGACCGACACGCCTGGTGGATGCCGAAGTGGCTCGACCGGATCACCCCGAACCTCGACATCGAGGGGACGGAACACCTGGCCAAGCTCGCGGCAGCCGAGGCGCCCCTGGCCGGCCGGGACGAGGAGTCCGAGAGGGAGCCGTCAATAACCTCACCATGAGAGCACCGCGCGCAGCTAGGATGAGCCGACCCTCAGCCCATCCGGGAGCGCGCGATGGCGAAGGCGCCGTTCGTCGGACGATCAGCCGAACTGGACGCACTGCACGCCGCATTCGACCAAGCTGATGGCGGCACTCCGCAGGTCGTGCTGGTCGAGGGTGAGGCCGGTATCGGCAAGACGGCGTTGCTGGCCCGCTTCACCGGTGGACTCGACTCTTCGCTGGTCGTGTGCGTCAGTGGTGACGAGACCGAGTCCGAGTTCGATCTGGGTGTGGCCAACCAGCTGCTCGGATTGCTGGGCGCGCCCGTCGAATCGAGCGGCCCGGCCGATGTGTACGCCGTCGGCAACGCGTTGCTGGACGGGGTCGGGACGCGGCAGGACGCCGGCCCGCTGATCCTCGTCGTCGACGATTTCCACTGGCTCGACATCCGCTCGGCCCAGGCGCTGTTGTTCTTCTGCCGACGGTTACGCAACGATCGCGTGCTCGTCCTGTTGGCGGCGCGACCCGTTCAGCTCGATCGGGTCGGCAGCAGTTGGGCGCGACTGCTGAGCGATCCGCGCCTGGGGCGCCGTATCGAATTGAGCGGGTTGAGCGCGGCCGACGTCGTGCGCATGGTGAGCGCGAGCGGACGCCGCAGTGAAGCGGCGGGCGGCGAGCAGTTGTGGCGACATACAGCCGGAAATCCCTTATATGTCGCGGCATTGTTGAACGAGTTGCCCGACCGGGCACTGCTCGGGCCGGTGATCGAGCTGCCGGCGCCGCGCGCTTTTGCGGCGACGATCTACGCGCGACTGGCCCGATTGGCGCCGGCCACGCGGGAGGTGATCGCCGCCGTGGCTGTGGTGGGGCAGCGCTGCGACGTCGACACCGCAGCCGCCATCGCCGATGTGCCCGACGCCGATGCGGCAGCCGACGCCGCGGTGGCCTCCGGACTGCTCCATGTCGAGATCGGTCCGACCGGCGACGTGCTGCACTTTCCGCACCCGCTCGTGCGGGCGGCCGTCTACAACGACCTTTCGCCCTCGCACCGTCGGGCGCTGCACGCGTCGGCAGGTGCCCGGTTGGTGCCACCGGCGTCGTACCAGCATCGGGTGGCCGCAGTGGGCATCGGCGGTGACGAAAGGCTGGCGGTCGAGCTGCGGGAGCTGGCCGCGGTCGAGCTGATGCGCGGCCGGTACCTGGCCGCGGCCGGTCACCGGCAGGCCGCGGCCGCGGTCGATCCGGACGCCGAGCGGCGCCGGACCGATCTGTATGACGCCGTGGAATTCGCTGTGTTGGGCGGCGATCTGGCCGGCGCCGAATCGCAGGCCGATCGGGTGGCGGCCGCGCCGTCCAGCGCGCACCAGCGCTACGCGTTGGCGATCATGGATCTGGTCAGCGGGCAGGTCGAGGCCTCGTTCGCACGGCTGGTCGAGACCATCGAGGGGCCCGATCCGGTGCCGCTCGAGGACGAGAGCCGGATCGCGGCGCTGCTGGCATTGATCAGCGTGATGATCGGGCACAATTCGGTCGCGATCAGCTGGGCCGAGCGGGCGCGCCGTTACAGTCGGGCCGGTTCGTTGACCGACTCGGTGGCGTTGCAGGCGCAGGCATGGGGCCACGCGCACAACGGCCGGTTCGAGGTGGTCGAGCAATTGCTCGAACCGTGTTCGGCTCATCATCGTCGCCCGGCGCCGTTCGAGACCGAGCTTCTGGCTACGCGCGGGATCGCCCGCAATTGGTCGGGCGACCTCCACGGTGCCCGCGAGGACCTGACGACGGTCGTGCGCTGGGTGCAGTCGGGCGCGCACACGAGCTATGTCACGCATATCTACGCGCAGTTGGGCGAGGCGGAATTCCGCGCCGGTGACTGGGAGATGGCGGCCGAGCACGTCGAACTCGCGATCTCGTTGGGCGAGGACCTGGAACATCCGTGGCATCTGCCGTGCGCGCACTCGGTCGCGGCGGCGCTGCATTCGGCCCGCGGCGAGCTCGAGTTGGCCCGTGGCCACGTCGACGCCGCCGCGGCGATCGTCGAGCGCGCCGGCACGGCCGAGTCGATCGGTTACGGTGCTTTGGCCGCTCTGCACCTGGCCTGGGCCGGAGGCGACTGGCCCGGCGTCGTCGACACGGCTGGGCCCATCCTGCGAACGGTGGGTCGAGCGGACGGTCCGGCCGAGCATCCGAATCTGGCTTTGTGGCGATATCGGCTCGCCGAGGCGTATGTCGAACTCGGCCATGACGACGAGGCTCTGCGCCTGTTGGACGACTCGGCGACGGTCGGCTGGGGTGGGGTGAGCCGAGCGTTGCGTAGGCGGCTCGCGGCGCGGCGGTTGTCCGGTGCTCATCGGGTCGAGGACGCGATCACGTTGTTGTGTGAGCACGTCGAATCGCTCGGCGACGGTACGGCCGGTTTCGAGGATGCGTTGGCGGCGCTCGAGTTGGGACGGATGTTGATTGACCGACGGCGTCGACGGGAGGCGATTGGTCCGGTGTCGTTGGCGGTCCAGACCTTCACCCGCCTGGGGGCGGAGCGGTTACGGGCCGACGGTGAGTACCTGTTGGATCAGCTCGGGGTGCCGGAGCCGGTGGCGCCGCCCGGGCCGCTGACGCGCTTGACGGCGAAGGAGCAGGTCGTGGCGCGGATGGTCGCGCGCGGGCTGACCAACCGGGAGGCGGCCGCTGAGCTGTTCGTCAGCACGAAGGCGGTCGAATACCACCTGCGCAACATCTTCGCCAAGCTCGACATCCGCTCGCGACAGGACCTGCGGCGGCTGCTCGGGTCGCCTAGCTCGTAGGGACCACCGGGCGGGTTACCAGCGCAGCGTGTTGTTGCGGTGGGCCACCGCGTTGCCGGCAGTGCTGCTCGCAATCGCGACCAAGACGGCGGCAACGCCTATCTCGCAGAGGATCGTTAGGAACGTGCCCACGTGGAACAGATGCCGCCCGAGCAGGCTGCCGATGAGGCTGCCGATCCAGCCGATCACGATCGTGCTCAGGAAGCCGATCTCCTGCCGGCCGGGAATGACCAGTCGGGCCAAGCCACCGATGATCGCTCCGATGAGCGCAGCGCTGATGATGATCCACAGCGCCCAGCCCACTATCGGCACGACGATGACCAGCACCACGAGCACCGCGATCAGAACCAGCATGCCACTCACGGTACGCGGCTCCCGCCTCGTGCCTCCGGAAATCCTGCGTGAAACCTCAGTCAGCTCGGTGTGGGCGCCAATGTTGCCAATCGGCGCCGCCCCGTAGACGACCGACGCGATCCGGCCTATGGTCTGCGGACACGATCGACCGCGATCGGACCTACCCCATAGGACCCCGCGCGCCTTGCCCGGCGCGCCTCGACCTAGGAGGCCGCATGACTAACAGCGGCGACCGACCCCGCACCGTGCTGGCCGGTATTGACGGCGGCCCGAGTTCTCGTGACGTGTTGCGATCCGCGGCGACGCTGGCCGATCGCGAGGACGCGACGGTGATCGTCGCGCACGTGGTGCGCCCATTCGTGCCGATCCTGCCCGAAGCGGCGTTTGTGCATGACGCATCGGTCCCCGACGAGGTCACCGCCACGCTGTTCCCATGCGTGGTGGAAAGCCTTTACGACACATCGGTCGCGTTCCGAATGATCACCCTTGTAGGTGACGTACCACTGAAACTCGCCGAAGTGTCGCGCCGGCTCGCCCCGAGGGCCGTCGTCGTCGGTCGCGGCTCGAACACCACCCCGGCGCGGCTGCGGCGCTGGCTCAGCGGAACCATGTCGGAACGGCTGGCCCGGTTGCAGCCGGCCCCGGTGATGGTCGTTGATGTGGCTCGACCGATCGCGTCGCTACTGCCCTGATCGCACGAGCTTCTCGTCCGAGCGATTGCCTGTCAGCCGGGCAAGTGTCGCCGCGTCGCACGGCTCAACGGTAAGCGCCCGTCGGCGAGCGCGACGTCCCAGATCAGGCGGCGGCCGTGACCCCGGCCAGCTCGGCGACCAGCTCCAGGCTGCGGATCCGGGCGTCGATGTCATAGATCTGATTGGTGATCATGAGCTCATTCGGCTCGGTGCGGGCCAGCAGCTCGCGCAGCAGGGTCTCGATCTCGTCCGGCGAGCCGATGAGTTGGCCCCGGCGCCGTTCGGCGATGAACGCTTCCTCGAATTCGCTGAACTCGCGCTCGGCCGCCTCCTCGACGCTGGGCATGGCCACCGGCCGACCGGATCGCATTGACAGGAACGAGATCCACCCCGGACGAGCCAGCCGCGCCGCTTCTTGGCTCGTGGGAGCGCACGTGACGCTGGCGCAGATCATCACGTGCGGTGCGTCCAGCCACTGCGACGGCTGGAACGACGACCGATAGGCCGCCAGCGCGACGTCCGTGTTCGCCGAGGAGAAATGGTGGGCGAAGCAGAAGGGCAAGCCGACCAGACCAGCCAGTCGGGCCGAGAAGTCACTCGAACCCAGTAGCCAGATCTCCGGCATGCCCTCGGCGGTCGGCATCGCTCGCAACAGTCGCGCGTCACCCGCGAGCATGCGCACGACGTCGAGGAACTCGTCCGGGAAGTTCTCGGCCGATAGGCCCTCAGGCGTACGACGTAAGGCGAGCGCGGTCCGTTGATCGGTGCCGGGTGCCCGGCCGACGCCGAGGTCGATGCGCCCCGGGTGCAGCGATTCGAGCATGCCGAACTGTTCCGCGACGACGAGAGGGGAGTGATTGGGCAGCATGACGCCGCCGGAACCCACTCGAATGGCGCTGGTGTTGGCGGCCAGATGCGCAATGAGCACGGCCGGGGCCGAGCTGGCGATGCCCGGCATGTTGTGGTGCTCGGCGACCCAGAACCGCCGATAGCCCAGCTGCTCAGCTCGCTGGGCCAGACGGGTCGTGTTACGCAGCGCCTCGGTTGTCGACGCGTGGGCACTGACGGTGGCGAGGTCCAACACGGACAAGGGCGGCGCACTAATCATGTCTGTGACAGCCTAGGCCCCAGGTCCCGTATTCCCGCCGCTGAGCGTCAGGCGGTGAGGCCCCGCACGCCAGCGTCGTGGAGCGCCTGCGTGCTGCGCAGTCAGGAGGCGTTGCCGAGGAAGCGCGCCAGCTGATGATCGTCCAGTGCGGTCCATTGCTGTGAGACGTGGGCGTGGCGGCCGAGCAGATCGTCGAGCGGCACGTGGTGCGGGCGGCGCACTCGGTTCTCGGCCGATGGTTTGCTCTCCGACCCGGGCTCGCCGGCCTCTCGGAACACGTCCTTGACCAGAAAAGCCAGACCGCGCATGAGGACCGCGCTCAGCACGACGACGACCACAATGCCGATCATCCTCGATCTCCCGCCGAGGGCCGTCGGGTCGGGACTCCCATTGCTCGCTGCCTTCTGTGCGATCTGCTGACGCCGTTAGATCGGCAGCGCACGTGCGGACTTGCGTGCCTGTCCACCTGAAGTTCGTCGACGGCGTCCCCAGCCCATCGCCGCTGTTACGGTGTGCGAGCCCGGCCCCGGAGGCGGGGATCTCGGTCGGGAGGTCGGATCGTGCTGGCGCTTGCCGTGATCATGGCAATCCTCTTCGCGTGGGCTTTGGTGGCCGGCCGGTTCGCGCGCTGGAGCATCACGGCTCCCCTGGCGATGGTCGCGGCCGGAATCGCGCTCACCAGCGGCCCGCACCCGGTGTTCAACATCGAGCTCGAGGGGTTTTTCACTGAGCGCACCGTTTCGATCGTGCTGGCCCTGTTCCTTTTCATCGACGCGACGGAGGTGCCGACACGGATCTGGCGGCGCGAACGCGCAGTGCTCGGACGCATGCTCGGCATCGCGTTGCCGCTTGCGTTCCTTCTGGCGATCCTGTCCGGACTCGCGCTCTTTCACGCCAAGCACTTCTGGTCGCTGGCGGTTCTTGCCACCATCGCCATACCTACCGATCTCGCTCCGGCCGCCACCCTGACCCGCGACCGTCGTATTCCGCAGCGGCTGCGCGACATCCTCAACGTTGAGAGCGGATTGAACGACGGTTTGGTCGCACCGGTCTTCCTGTTCTGCCTTGCCGCGGCTCAGGCGCAGGAGAAAGGCGATATCCCGCTGCGTGCACTCGCCGATGCCGTTCCGGGTTTCCTGATCGCCGTGGTAGTAGGCGCCGTAATCGGCACCGGCTGTGCGCGCGGGTTGACCGCTGCCTGGTCGCACGGCTGGACGCAACCCTCGGCATTGCGGCTGGGTGTCGGTGCCGTACCACTGATCACATACGGCCTGGCGGTATCGCTCCACGGCAACGGTTTCGTCGCCGCATTCGTCGCCGGCGCTTTCTTCGGCCCGGCCGCCCGGCGCATTCCGGATGATGCGCTGCACCTGACCGAGGACGTGACCGAACTGCTGTCCTACGTGGTCTGGTTCGTGTTCGGCGAGGTAGTCACCGATCTGTTCGACCACCGCTTCGACCTTCTTGTGATCGCGTATGGGCTGCTCGCCGTGACCGTCATCCGTGTCGCGCCGGTGATGCTTTCACTGATCGGCAGCGGGATACGCACACGCGACGCGGCATTCCTCGGCTGGCTCGGACCGCGCGGGCTGGCCTCGATCGTGTTCGGTCTGCTCGCCTTCATCGGTCTGCCCTCGCCCGATAACGATTTCGTCGGCGACGCCACGGTGGCCACAGTGTTCATCAGCGTCGTGCTGCACGGGTTGAGCTACGGACCGATCGCCGCCCGGTACGGCCGAGGACAACAACTTGCCGGTACGTAGACAATAAACGGATGTTCGTCGGACGCCGCCCATGATCGCGTGGTCGCGGCGCCGCCCGCCGATCACGCTCGTGGTCGGCATCCTGACCGCTGTACTCGCGGGCGCGTTGGTGGCGTGCTCGTCGAAGGCGCCGCGAGTCACCGCCTCGGCACCGGTCTCGTGTCAGGCCTCGGGCCCGTGCTCGACGGTGGGCGGGGTTCGCTGGTCGGTTCCACTGGGCGCTCCGGTATTGATCGGGCCCGGCAACCCGCTCGTCTATCGCACGGCCGCGCTTCACGACATTCTGTCGGCGTCGTCGGGACCGACGATGGTCGTCGGGTGGGACGCGACCTTGCGCGGGTTCGATCTGAACACCGGGCGCGTCACCTGGACCAGCGGCGCTGCGGTTCCGCCGGGCTATGTCGTCAGCTCCCTGGCCGCGATCGGCCCGGTCATCCGGGTGGGACTGGTCGATCCGGCCTCGGGTGGAGCGCCGCGACAGCTGCTGGTCGATCCGCTCACCGGCCGGCTGCGGGCAGATCTGCGGCCGGGGGATGACGCCGGGGCGATCTGGTCCGACGGCGCCGCCGTGATCGCAATCGAGTCGGGGCGACTGGATCGGATCGATCTGGAAAGCGCTCGACCGGCGTGGACGGTGGTGCTCGACGCCGCGCGGACCGGCACCGACGGCGCGTCGATCGGCCGGACCGGCGTCGTGGCCGGCGGCCGGGTGTTCGTGACGGGTACCGTCACCGGGCTCGAGCTGTTCGCGGTGACGACCGGAGCCTTGATCCCGACGCCGACCTCGCTGCTCAACGCCGCTCCCACCGTCGCCGTCGGTGATCGCGTCGTGCTGGACAACGACGACGTCTACGAACCCGCCACCGGCCGACTTGTCGAAGCCGACATTCATCAGTACGCCTTGCGGGCCGTGGATTCGCAGCGCGGGGTGCTGTACGTCAGTGCCGACGGAGCAGCGGTCCGGGCCGTGTCGATGACCTCCGGCCGGTCATCCGCGATTACCGGCATCACGTTCGATCGACTGGTCGCGGCCCGAGACGGCACGCTGGTGCAGGAGCTCGACGACGCGGGTGCGTCGACGAGTCCGTTCAACACCGCGACCATCGAAGGACGCGACCCCGGCAGCGGAAAGTTGCGCTGGACGTCGCGGCGGCTGGCGAACTTCTACGCCCTACCCTCAGGAGGGGCCTGGACCGGAGGAGGGCGGCAACTGTTCACGGACTACGTCGCCGGATTGACCTGTGCAATGCCGCACGGCGCTTTGGCCGAGCCCGCTCGTTGCGACGACCCGAGCTTGACCGTCCTCAACGATTAGCTCGCCGGTGATTCCGTCAACGGCCGGTCACCCCGTCGATCAGTTCACGCAGGATGTCGGCGTGACCGGCGTGACGGGCCGTCTCGCTGGTCATGTGGGCGATGGTCCACCGCAAGGTCGTCGGCCGACCGTCAACCTCCCCCACCGAGCGCGCATCGAGCCGGCCGAGCCGGTTGATCGCGGCGTTCGCGTCGGCGATAGCTTCCTGGTACCGAGCTCGCACCTCGTCGAGCGAATCTCTCGGGTCAGCGCTCATGTGCGCGTCCCAGTCGGGCTCGGTTCCCTCACCCAATAGGTGCACGCGAAACCAGTACCGCTCACCGTCGACGAGGTGGTTGACCAGGCCCAGCAACGTCGTCCCGGTCGGCACGATACTTCGCCGCGTCTGCTCTTCGGAAAGGCCGTCGAGCTTCTTCAAGACCGCTCGTCGGGCGAAATCGAGAAACCCCATCGCGGTCCCGAACTCGCTTTCATCGTTGCGGGGCACGGGTTCGCGTTGTGATTCGGTCATGGCGCTCCCATCGCTTCTGCGCCTCGTCCTACCCGAGGCCGTGGCTTGCGACGCCCGCCTACAGCGCGCTTATGGTCGCATCCGGAACCACAGTGATCAACCGCACTTTCGTCACTCCCTGACTATTGGATCCGCAGCTGCGGCTATAGTTGCGGCCTATGCCCCGCTATCGAGTCAAAGACGCGGCGGCTCTGCTCGGAGTCAGTGATGACACGCTGCGCCGGTGGGCCGACGCCGGCCGAGCCACGTTCGTCGACGAGGGCGGCCGGCAGGCCATCGACGGCCTCGAACTTGTCCGGCTGGCCGAAACCACCGCCGCCGCGGCCACCCAACTGGCGCCGATCCCGGCCGGTCGCGAATCGGCCCGAAACCGATTCGTCGGCGTCGTCACGAAAGTTGTTCGTGACGCCGTCATGGCCCAAGTCGAATTGCAATGTGGACCCCACCGGGTCACATCTTTGATCAGCCGCGAATCAGCCGACGAGCTCGGGCTCGAACCCGGGGTTCTTGCGGTCGCGAGTGTCAAATCCACCAATGTCGTTATCGAGGTGCCTGAATGAAGTTGATCCGTCCTTCCGCAATCTCGCGCGTGGGCGCGCTCGTGGGTTCGGCTTTGGTGGTGACTCTCGCCCTGTCGGCGTGCAGCTCCTCGAAGGCGAGGACCTCGTCCTCATCCTCGTCGGCGGCATCGTCGAGCGCGTCGGCGTCCTCCAGTTCGAACATCCCCAAGGGATCCGGCCCGGTGAGCGTGATGTACGCCGGGTCGTTGGTCGACGTCATGGAGAAGCAGATCGCACCAGGCTTCAAGGCCGCGACCGGTTACACATTCAGCGGCTTCGGGGCCGGCTCCACCGCGCTCGCCTCGCAAATCTCGGGCAAGGTTCGGCAGGGAGACGTGTTCATCAGCGCGAGCCCGACCGTGAATAACACGCTGATGGGAACGGCCGGCGGCAACTGGGTGTCGTGGTACGCCACGTTCGCCAGCGCCCCGCTGGTCCTGGGCTACAACCCGAAGAGCAAGTTTGCCGCGGACATCAAATCCAAGCCTTGGTACGACGTCGTGACGGAGCCCGGATTCCTGCTCGGCTCGACCGACCCGGCCACCGACCCCAAGGGCAAACTCGCCGCCCAAGCGATCACCGACACGAGCAAGACCCAGCCGAGCCTGGCCGCGGTCAAGCCGGCGATCTACCCGGAGGAGACGCTGGTCGGCCGCCTGCAGTCCGGCCAACTGGACGCCGCCTTCTTCTATTCGAGCGAGGCGATAGCCGCGAAGATTCAGACGGTGCAGCTGGCCGGGGTCTCACTCAACGCCACTTACACGGTCACGGTCCTCAATCAGGCACCTGACCAGGCCGGCGCCGAAGCGTTCGTCCAATACCTGCTCGGCAAGGACGGCCTGGCCGTGTTGAAGCAGGACGGGTTCAACCTGACCACCCCGCCCAAGGTCACCGGTAGTGGCGTGCCGACCAGCCTGACCAGCACCGTCCTTTCCGGGTGACCCTGCGAGTCTCGCGCAGCCCGGTCTACGTGCTGGGCGGACTCCTTCTGCTCTACCTGCTCGTGCCGATCGTCGCCTTCGTCTGGCGCTTCGCAGACGCGAAGGATCGCGGTTTTTCCAACGACGGGCTGTGGGACGCGCTGCGTACCTCGGCGTTGAGCGCCACCGTCGCCGCGGCGGTGATCGCGCTGTTAGGGGTGCCGCTGGGCTACTGGCTCGCGCACGCGCGGGGCCCGGCGGCGGCGATCGTCGGCGTGGTCGTTCAGCTGCCGCTGGCGCTGCCGCCGGTGATGAGCGGAATCGTGCTGATCTATCTGGTCGGTCCGTACACGACGCTGGGTCACTGGTTCGGCGGTCACCTCACCGACTCGGTGACCGGCATCGTGTTGGCCCAGACGTTCGTAGCCGCACCGTTCCTGGTGATCGCGGCCCGGGCGGCGTTCGAGGCGGTCGATCCCGCGCTGGGCGAATTGGCCGCGGCTTTGGGGCACCGGCCGATTTCGCGCTTCTGGCGGATCAGCCTGCCGGTGGCGAGTCCCACGATTCGCGCCGGCGTCGTCATGTCCTGGCTGCGCGCGCTCGGTGAGTACGGCGCGACCGTGCTGCTGGCGTATCACCCGTATTCGCTGCCCGTGTTCACCTACGTGCAGTTCTCCAGCACCGGCATCCCTGGCACCCAGGCGCCGACCGCGCTGGCGTTGCTGATCGCATCGGTCGGCGTGCTGCTGAGCGTGGCGCTGGCGCGGCGACCCCGTCGCCGCAGACACGACGCCCGACTGCCCGAGGCTCGTCCACCAGGACCGATGACGCCGACGACGGTCGATTGCGCTCTCGATGCGCACGTCGGCTCGTTCCGCCTTCAGCTGTCGCATCGGTTTACCCAGCACCGCGTCGCGATTCTCGGACCGTCCGGGTCAGGAAAGTCCATCACCCTGCGATCGCTCGTCGGTCTGCTCGGCCCGGACGCCGGCACAGTCGAATACAACGGCGAACCGATCAACCACGTGCCGACCGAGCGACGGCACATCGGCTACGTGCCGCAGGGCGACAGCCTGCTGCCCGGTCGCACGGTCTGGGAGCAATTGCTGTTCGGAGTCGACGCCGACCCGGCGCTGGCTGCCTGGTGGCTGCATACCCTGCACTTGGACGGTTTGCAGAACCGGCTGCCGAACCAACTGTCCGGTGGCCAACGACAACGGGTCCGGTTGGCCCAAGCCTTGGCGCGCTCGCCGCGTCTGGTGTTCCTCGACGAACCGTTCACCGCCCTGGACACGCCGGTTCGTGACGAACTGCGCCGCGAGCTTCGGCGGTTGCAGCAGCAGACGGGCCTGTCGACCGTGCTGGTCACGCACGATCCGGAAGAAGCGGCGCTGCTCGCCGACGAAATCCTCGTCGTCGCCGAGGGACGGCTACTTCAGGTGGGACACCGGGAGGAGGTCTATCGGCGACCGGCATCGGCGTTGGTGGCACGGTTGCTCGGTATTCAGAACCTCAACGAGGGCGTCATCGCCGGACCCGGACTCATCAGTGCCGGACCGATCACCTTCGGCGCGCCGACCGAGGCACTCGCCCCCAGCACCGACGTGTTGTGGTGTGTTCGTCCGGAACATGTGGTATTGAACCCTGAGGGCGCGCACGAAGTGGTCGTCGACGACGTTGCCGACGTCGGTTCCTACACCGCCGTGAGCGTGCGCGTCGTCGGCGGCCCGGAGCTTCGCCTGCGCACCATCGAACGACTGTCTTTGCGCCCGGGCCGGCGTGCGCGCGTCGACATCGTCGCCTCGACGGTCACGGTCTGGGCGGCGGCCGATCAAACCGAGCGAGAACTCGAACCGGTTCATCCCCTCCCGGGCGAGGCACAGATGTGAGCTCCAGCGTCGGCTATTCTGCGCGTCTGGAACAACGATTTCGCGATGATCCGGGCGGCGCCGACACGTAACCGGCAGATCCCGTCACAGCGTGGCCTATCGACGCCGGGAGTGAGGACACGCCGTGCGGAACCTCAAAACGGGTGGTCCCGTTGAGTCGGTTGAGGCAGGCTGTGAGCTGCTCCAGAACCATCCGATCCATCCGTCGGCCATCGACGGGCGCCGCGTCGCCACGCCCTGACCAGGAGTATCGATGAAAAGCATTGCCGAGTTCGCCATCCGTCGACGGTGGTTCGTTATCGCCGGTTGGATCGTCCTGATCGTCGCCGCGCAGGGCATCGCCGGGGCGCTGGGCGGAGCCGCCTACAAGGACACCTTCAGCCTCCCGCACACCGAGACCGCCTCGGTGGCCAAACTGCTCAAGGACGCCGGGCTCGACAGTCAGAACGGCGTAGCCGGCACCGTCGTGCTCAAGAACAAGAACAACCAGGCCTTCGCCGACGAGCCGTCGCAGGTGCAGTCGGCGCTGGCGAAGCAGTGCACGACCAACAATCACGTCGCGCTGATCGCCTCACCGTGGCAATCGATCGACTGCTCCAAGCCGAACGAGGCCACCGCCGGAAACGCGAAGCTGCTCAACAGCACCCGCGGCTCGAACACCGCGCTGGTGACGATCACCTGGCAGAGCGACCACTTCGACCCAACCCTGTTCAAGAACGTCTACAACTCGCTGAAGACGCTCAACAGCGACACGCTGGAAGTCGAGTTCACCGGTAACGCCTTTGCCGGCATCGGCCAGAGCAGCGGCTCCGGGGCGTCGGTGTTCATCGGGTTCCTGGCC
>JAFAWL010000399.1 GCA_019241805.1 Actinomycetota bacterium | reverse complement strand
ATCATCATCGTGTCGGTGTTGTCACTCCCGCCGTCGTCGGTCGTACCGAGTTGGGCTAGTTCGGCCTTGGTCGCATTGGCGGGCCGGTGATCGTCACCAACAAGCAGGATGTTCTCGTCGGTGCCGTCGATGTCCTGCGGCGCAATAGTGGCGCCGTTGCTGCCGGTCACGGTCGGCGTCGGCTTAACGATTGCGTTGATGTGGGTGACGTTGTCGGTGAAGCTACGGAAGGTCGCCCAGGTGTATCCGGCCGCCAGCACGACGAAGATCGACAATAGGGCGACGACGACACGGGCTCCCAGCAAAGCAGCGGGCCAGTAGCTGCGTCGCGCACGAACAGCGGATTGCCTCGCCGAGCGGCCGGCCGAATGACGGGCGACTCTCGCGCTGAGTGCGCTGGAATTCTCCGAAGCCGACTCGGCCGGATCGTCGGTCGGCTCGAGTGGCATTGAGACAGGTTAGAGGCTGAGCCCGGAAGCGGGCGAGGGCTCTTGCTGCACGCTCAGCTCATCCCGCTGCGCTCAATCCTGGGCGAACGCGGCCGTGATCGGGGCAAGACGGTCCAAGTCATCGGCCGCGGCGAGATCAGGCAGGGCGAGAAAGACAGTGCGTACGTCCCGCTCGGCGAGTTGCCGATAGCGCCCGATCTGATCGTCCACGACCCCGGCATGGTGCCGACGGGCGAAAGCAGCCGCGGACACCGAGCCGCGTAGCCGCTCGACGCGGGCGTGGACCTCGTCGTGGGTGGTGCCGATCACAGGCACGTCGAGCACGGTGAGCGCGAACGGCGTTCGTCGGTCGGTGTGCTCGAGCCGCCGGCGCAGAATCTCCCGCGCTCGATCCAGGACCTCCAATCGCGAGGCGACGTTGCTGGCGTCGGCCCAGCGGGCGGCGATGCCGAGCGTGCGCTCGCCTGACCCGCCGATGATGAGAGGAAGCGGTCCGACCGGTCGTGGATAGCTCGTCGTTTCCGGCAGTGCGATGTGCTCACCGACGTAGCGTCTGGTGCCCGGTGCCCACAATGCGCGTAGGGCCTCGGCGTGCCGTTCCAGCGCATCCAGCCGTGCCGGGGCGGGCGGAAACGGCACCCCGAAGGCGGCGTGCTCCCGTTCCCACCATCCGGCTCCGAGGCCCAGAAACGCCCGACCGCCGGTGACCACATCGAGCGTGCTCGCCGCCTTGGCCGTCGCGCCGATCGAGCGCAACGTCACCGGGCTGACCAAGGTGCCCAGCCGCAGCGCTGTCGGCAAGCCCGCGAGAAGGCCGAGCGTCACCCACGGCTCGTAGATCGGTTCCCAGGGCCGCCCGACCTGCGGAATCTGGATCAGGTGATCCATCAGCGCGATACCGCTGAGCCCGACCTCTGCCGCTCGCAGCGCGATCTCGGGCAGCCACTGCTCCGGTGGGGTGCGCTCGGGAAAGCGCGACAGTTGCAGCACGAACTCCAATCGGCCCGGACGAGCGCGTTGCGCGGTCCTGGCTCGATGCGAACCGGCTAGATGATCCGGCTCGACTACCGCCGCCGGGGTGACCACCAAATCCCATGGCTCGTCGCCGAGTTGCCGCACCACGTCACGCATGCGCCGCAATTGCTGCTCGATCGCGCCGGCCGGCACGGGTCGATCGCGGACAGCGTTGCGGCGCCGACAGACGGCCGGCGCGGTATGGAACACCACAGCCACTGACGGCAGGCCGTGTTGGCGAGCCAGATCCCGGTAACCGCGTCGCCGGGCGGGATCGAGGCCGAGGGTGTCGACCACCGTCGTCAGGCCGCGCCGAGTCCGGGCCGCCAGGATCGCGTCGAGCAAGGCGAACGCGTCGTCGGTGGCCGTGAGATCGTGACGACCGGAACCGACGACGGCTCGGAGGTCATCCGAGGAAACGATCTCGGAGCCGGCCACCTGGCCGGCGGCCCACGTGGACTTTCCCGATCCCGAGGCGCCGATCAGCACGATGAGCGCCGGTGCCGGGATCGCGGTCATTCGCGCAGTCTCCCGCAGCTACCGCGAACCCTCGTGCACTGGTAAGCGCTTTCGGACAGAATGTCGAGCATGTATAGGGCGCCCGACCATGCGCACGCCGTGGCGCGCCCGGTGTTGGAGACGCTCGACGCGCAGCTGCGTGAGCAGTTCGAGCTGCGCTTGGACCGCTGGTGGTCCGACCTCGAGGACGGCCTGCGCGCGGTCTATCCCCCCGCGGCCCAGGGCGAGTTGATCGCGCGTCTGGTTCGGTTGGCCGCGAGCGCGTTCGCCGCTCGAGACCCTGACCTGCGCCGGCTCGACACCGCTCGCACCTTGGATCCCGACTGGTTCCAGTCCGAAGCGATGCTCGGATACGCCGCCTACTGCGACCGCTTCACCGGCGATCTCGCCGGAATATCCTCGCGGCTGGACTACCTGGAGGAGCTAGGCGTCTCATACCTGCATCTGATGCCGTTGCTACGTCCGCGCGAGGGCGACAGCGACGGCGGCTACGCCGTGGCCGACTACCGCAGTGTGCGGCCCGATTTGGGCACGATCGACGACCTCAAAACGCTGGCGGCCCGACTGCGCGAGCGCGATATCAGCTTGGTCCTCGACCTCGTGCTCAATCATGTGGCCCGTGAACATCCGTGGGCGCAGGCCGCTCGGGCGGGCGACGAGTATTACCGCGCGTTCTTCCGCATCTTTCCCGACCGCAGTGACCCGGACGCCTATGAGCGCACGCTGCCTGAGGTGTTCCCCGATTTCGCGCCCGGCAGCTTCAGCTGGGACGACGAGCTGGGCGCCTGGGTGTGGACGACGTTCAACGCCTTCCAATGGGATCTCGACTGGTCGAACCCTGACGTATTCCACGCCTTCGCGGAGATCATCCTGTTCCTCGCCGGCCTGGGCGTACAGGTGCTTCGGCTCGACGCGATCGCGTTCATCTGGAAACGGCTCGGCACCAATTGTCAGAACCAACCCGAGGTGCACGCGATCACGCAGGCCTTGCGGGCAGTGGCCCGCATCGCGGCCCCGGCGGTTGCCTTCAAGGCCGAAGCGATCGTCGCTCCGTCCGATCTGGTGCAGTACCTGGGCCAGGGCGCCCATCACGGCAAGGTAAGTGATCTGGCGTATCACAACAGCCTGATGGTGCAGATCTGGTCGATGCTGGCTGCCCGAGACGTTCGGTTGGCGGCTCACGCGCTACGTCAGCTTCCGCCGATCCCGGCGACGACGGCGTGGATCACCTATGTCCGTTGCCACGACGACATCGGCTGGGCGATCGCTGACAACGACGCCGATGCCGTCGGCCTCGACGGCTTTGCTCATCGCGCATTCCTGTCCGATTACTACAGCGGCCGGTTTCCCGGATCGAGCGCCGACGGTCTGGTCTTCCAGTCCAACCCAGCGACCGGAGATCGCCGCATCAGCGGCATGACCGCGAGCCTGGCCGGCCTCGAGCGAGCCACCGACCCCGAGTCGGTCCATCGGGCGATCGGACGGATGCTGCTTGCCTACGCCGTCGTGCTCGGTTGGGGCGGGGTGCCTGTGATCTGGATGGGCGATGAGATCGCGATGCCCAACGATCGCGAGTGGGACGCCGAAGTCGCACATGCCGGGGACAATCGCTGGACCCACCGCCCGATGATGGATTGGGATCGGGCGGAGTCCCGACATGATCGGTCGACTCCGGCCGGCCAGATGTTCACCGGTCTGACCGAACTGGTCGCCGCCCGGCGCCGACTGCCTCAGCTCGACGCATCCGTGCCGACCGAGATCCTGCCCGTCCAGGACCCGGGCGTGCTTCCGTTGCTCCGGCGCCACCCGTTGGGTGAGCTGCTCGAGCTGATCAACGTGACCGACTCGTGGCGGCCCTGGCCGGGCGAACGGCTGGCCGAGCACGGCCTGGCGGCAGCAACTGATGCCATCACCGGCCGGCGGATCGAGATCACAGCCGACGGGCAGCTGTGGCTGCCGCCCTACGCGGTGCGGTGGCTGATCGCCTGATCTCGTCATCGCCGAGGCGTTGATGCCGCCTAGACTCAGCGTCTACGCCTCACGTGGGCCGAGTCAGGCAGGAGGACTGATCCGGATGCGCCGAGCGACGCTCGCCTGGGTGATCGGTCTCCTGGTGGTCGTCGTGACGGCGTGTTCGACCCAGGTGCACGGCAGCGGGACGAGCGGCCTGCCGCCGTTGGCTAGTGACGCCTCGCTCTCGGTCGTCGACGACGCGCACACCGATTTCGACCGACTGGCCAAGAACGCGCTGACCGACGTCATCACCTACTGGCAGAAGGCCTATCCGTCGATCAGCGGCGGCAAGGCATTGCCCGCCTTGCAGGGCAAGATCTACTCGGTCGACGACATCGACCTTTCCGCGGCTGCGTCCAACGAGGCGTGCATCGACGGCGATCCACGCAACATCCAGGACAACGCCTTTTACTGCCGGCTGGACGACTCGATCGCCTACGACCGGGTCGGTTTCCTTCCGAAGTTGGCCAAGACGTACGGGCCCTACTTCGTGGCGCTGGTCTTCGCTCACGAGTTCGGACACGCGGTGCAACAACGGCTGGGCATCAGCGCGTCCGAGTCCTCCATCGTCCGTGAGACGCAGGCCGACTGCGCGGCCGGCGCGTTCACGGCGTCGGTATTGAATTTCTCGGCGGCGCACTTCCGGATCGGGTCGGCGGAGCTCGACAAGGTGCTAGTCGGTTATATCCAGCTGCGCGATCCCACCTCGCATTCGGCCGACGACAAGGGCACACACGGCGACGGCTTCGATCGTCTGAGCGCGCTGGCCGACGGAATCAACCACGGCGCCACGTACTGCTACAGCGCCGACTGGAGCAAGCGCTCGTTCACCGAGCGGCCCTTCACCTCCGACTCCGACTACGCGTCCGGTGGAAACGAGCCGCTGGCGCAGGTGCTCGACCCGTCGCCGCCGCCTACCGGGGGTGGTTTGCAGCCCGACCTGAACGTCTATTGGAAGCAGGCCGCCGACACCATCAACAAGGACTGGTCCGATGTCAAGATCGCCGAGGCAACCCACCCGCCGTGCGCCACGAACTCCGCCAGCGAGTTCGGCTATTGCCCGGACACGAACACCGTGTACTACAGCGATGACATCGCCAAGAAGGCTTACCAGTACGGCGACTATGCGCTGGGCACGCTGTTCGTCTACGGATGGGGATTGGCGGTGCAGCATCAGCTGTTCGGTCGGGACCTGAGCACGTCGAGCGCACTGCTCGGTTCCAGCTGTTTGGCCGGTGCGTACTCCGAGAACGTCAACGTCGCCGGCGGTGGGCGTTCGTTCGCACTGTCGCCGCCGGACATGGACGAAGCGACCGTGGCCGTACTCACGATGGTCGGAAACGATCTTGTCTTCGGTGAGCGGGGCACCACCGGCCTGGAGCGCATCGGTTCCTTCACCAAAGGTTATTTCGGCGGTCTCGGGGCCTGCTGACGGCGGTGTCCCGTCGGCACTGTGGCATAGATTTGCGCCATGTCCGAGATCGATCCGGTGTTCCCCTCCCTGCCGTTGCGTTCGTTGGCCGACGCCGCGCTGAGTCGCGCCCGCGAGTTGGGCGCCGAACACGCCGACTTTCGTATCGAGCGGATCCGCGTCGCCACCCTCGACCTGCGCGACGCCCGGTTGGACTCGAGCACCGACAGCGAGGACCTCGGCGTCTGCGTGCGCGTCGTGCACCAGGGCGCCTGGGGCTTCGCGGCCGGCATCGAGCTGAGCCCCGATGCGGTCGCCGCGTTGGCCGAGCAGGCCGTCGCCATCGCGAAGGTCAGCCGGGTGCTCTCCGCCGAGCCGGTGCGCTTGGCCGACGAGGCCGTTTATGCCGACGCCGTCTGGATATCGGCCTACGACGTCGATCCGTTCGCCGTAGCCGAGGACGAGCGGGCGGCTCGCCTGGCCGAGCTTTCGGAAAGGCTGCTGGCCGCCGACGGCGTCGATCACGTGGACGCGCACCTGACCCAGGTTCTGGAGAACAAGTTCTACGCCGACCTTCGCGGCACGACGACGACCCAACAGCGGGTACGGCTGCATCCGGCCTTCACGGCGGTCCACGTCGACCGCGGCGCCGGGGCCTTCTCCTCGATGCGCACACTGGCGCCGCCGGCCGGCCGGGGCTGGGAGTACCTCACCGGCACAGGCTGGGACTTCGACGCCGAACTCGCAGAGCTCCCGGGCCTGTTGGCCGAACACGTGAAGGCCCCATCGGTCGAGGCAGGCCGGTATGACATGGTGATCGACCCGTCCAACCTGTGGTTGACCATCCATGAATCGATAGGCCACGCGACCGAACTGGATCGAGCGTTGGGTTATGAAGCCGCCTACGCCGGAACCAGCTTCGCGACGCTGGACAAGCTGAACTCGCTTACCTACGGCAGCCCGATCATGAACGTCAGCGGCGATCGGACGGTGGAACACGGCCTGGCCACGATCGGCTACGACGACGAGGGCGTCGCGACGCAGCAGTTCGACATCGTCCGCGACGGCACGCTCGTCGGCTATCAGCTCAACCGCCAGATGGCGGCCGAGCACGGATTCGAGCGGTCCAACGGCTGCGCTTACGCCGACTCGTCGGGGCACATTCCGTTGCAGCGCATGGCGAACGTCTCGCTGCGGCCCG
>JAFAWL010000362.1 GCA_019241805.1 Actinomycetota bacterium | reverse complement strand
CTCTGTTCGCGTTGACGTCCCAAGGCCTGCTGATCGTGTATCGCGGTTCAGGTGTCCTGAACTTCGCGCATGGCGCATTCGGGATGGCAGCCGCCTTTGTGGCGTGGGACTTCAACAAGCATCACGGGGTCCCCTACCTGCTCTCCGCGTTGATCGGAGTCGTGTTCGCCGCCCTGTTGGGTGCGGTGACCCACCTGTTGATCATGCGAAACCTCCGGCGAGCTTCGCCGCTCGCTCGAACGGTCGCCACCCTCGGTGTGCTAATCACTGTGCAGTCGGCCGCCGTACTCAAATACGGCACCGACACCAATATCGTTCCGAGTTGGCTGCCCACCAAGCTGGTGCACGTCGGTGGTTCGGTCTCGGTCACGGCCGACCGTCTCATTCTCCTGGCGCTGGCGATCGTGCTGGCCATCGTTCTGTGGACGATCTACAAGTTCACCAAGTTCGGCATCGCGACGACGGCGGCGGCGGAGAACCAGCGGGCGGCTTCCTCGGTCGGCTTGTCGCCGGACGTGATTGCGACGGCCAACTGGGCCCTGGGGTCTGCGCTGGGTGGCCTTGCGGCGATCTTCATGACGCCGATCCTGCAATTGCAGGTCACCACGATGACCAACATGCTCCTGGCCGCTCTCGCCGTCGCCCTGATCGCGAACTTCGTGTCGTTTCCGGTCTCGCTCGCCGCGGGTCTCGGCGTGGGCATTCTGCAGACCGAACTCACCCGTTACGTCAGTACCGCGGGCATCGCCCAGTCCGTGCCCTTCGGCGTGATCGTGCTGGTCATGGTGGTTCGCGGGCGGGGTCTTCCGCTACGTGACTTCTTCCTGCAGCGCCTGCCTTCGGTCGGCACCGGACGCCTTCGCCCGCAGTTCATCCTGCTCGGCATCGTGGTCATTTCCGTGATCGTCCTCACCACGCCGGTGGTGTGGCAGGACGCCGTGGCCACGTCCTTCGGTCTGGCTCTCGTCCTGCTGTCTGTCGTGGTCCTCACCGGATACGCCGGTCAGATCTCGCTGGGTCAGTACGCCCTGGCCGGCACGGGCGCCTACATAGCGGGACGGCTCAGCGCAAGCGCTCACTGGCCGTTCCCGTTGGTGTTCCTTGTCGGCATCCTCGGCGCCGTCCCGATCGGGCTGATCTTCGCGTTGCCGGCGGTGCGAACCCGTGGCGTGAACCTGGCTATCGTGACGCTCGGCCTGGGCACGGCAATTGAGTTGATCGTGTTCAACAGCGGTCCGCTGACCGGCGGATTCGCCGGGACGGTGACTAAGGTTCCGAACCTGTTCGGATTCACTATCGACCCGATTGCGCACACCGAGCGCTATGCGTTCTTCGCTTTCGGCGTGTTCGTCGTTCTCGCCATCCTGGTGGCAAACCTGCGTCGGGGACGAAGTGGACGGCGCATGCTGGCCGTGCGGACGAACGAGCGGGCCGCGGCCGCCTTGGGCGTCAACGTCGTCACGACGAAGCTTTACGCCTTCGGTGTCTCGGCGGCGATCGCAGCTGCCGGTGGAATCGTGATTGCCTTCCACTCGCCGTCGATCATCTTCTCCCAATTCGACAGCTTCAGCTCGATCAGCATTCTGGCCTGGACCGTCATCGGCGGCATCGGCTACGTCTACGGCGCCGTCTTCGGTGCCTTCTTCGGCCCGGGTTCTCTCGGTGCCCAGGCCGGTGCGAGCTGGCTCGACTCGATCGTCAAGTACATTCCGCTGATCGGTGGCGTTTCGCTGATCTTTGTCGTCCTCCAGAATCAGGACGGCGCTGTCGGTAAGACGATCGAGCAGTTGAAGGGCACCTGGGCGACGATCACCCGCAGCAAGAACAAGCCGACCCCGGTTCCGCCGAGGCTCCCGGTCACCGCGGTGGACCGTGTCGCGCCGACGACTATGAGCATCAGCGGTCTGACTGTCGCCTACGGCACGGTCATCGCCGCCAGTGATGTGTCGTTCACGATTCGCCCCGGTGCGGTCCTGGGCTTGATCGGCCCCAACGGTGCGGGTAAGACGACCGTCATCGACGCAGTGACTGGATTTACCCCGATGACGACGGGGAAGGTCGTGCTGGAGGGCCGAGACATTTCCCGGTTCGGCGTGACCAGGCGATCGCGCCTGGGCGTCAGCCGGTCGTTCCAATCGCTGGAATTGTTCGAAGACATGACGGTTATCGACAACCTGCGAACAGCGGCTGACCCGCACGACGCGGTTTCGTACCTGCGCGACCTCGTGTATCCGAAGAACCCGGCGCTGTCCAACGAAGTCGTGACCGCTATTCGGGAATTCGGGCTGGAAGATCTGCTCGACCGTGTCGTCGAGAATCTGCCCTACGGCCAGCGGCGGCTGCTCGCGATCGCTCGCGCGGTGGCGACCAAGCCAAGCGTGCTTCTCCTCGACGAGCCCGCGGCCGGCCTGGGTGACCGCGAGGGCGCGGAGCTGGCCCGACTGGTCCGGCGGTTGGCCGACGATTGGGGCATCGCGGTGCTGCTTGTCGAGCACGACATGAACTTCGTCATGAACGTATGCGACGAGATCGCGGTGCTCGACTTCGGCAAGATGATCGCCCTCGGCTCGCCCGAAGAGATCCGGTCGAACCCCGACGTCATCGCGGCCTACCTCGGTGACGAAGACACGGCCGCGGCCGAGGCGGCGGCAAGCCATATTCATGGCGACACGGTGGAGGCAAATCAGTCATGAGTCCCGTACTCGAAGCCCGGAAGTTGACGGCCGGCTACGGCGCGGTTCCGGTCGTTCACGAGCTGAACCTGACCGTGGAAGCCGGCGAGGTCGTCGCCCTCCTCGGCGCGAACGGCGCCGGCAAGACGACGACGATGTTGACGCTCGCCGGCGAATTGCCGGCATCCAGCGGTGAGATCCACCTGCACGGCAAACTCACCAAGGCGCCCTTAAACGTCCGGGCCCGCCAGCACCTCTCGTTCGTGCCGGAGATGCGCGGGGAGGCGAGCGGGGTCAGCCGTTTTCCGCACGGCGCGCTAGTTGCTAGCAGCGCGGCAACTGCTACAATGCTGCCAAAGCTGGGAAGAGGGCAGGTAAGCTGCGGGGGACAGTCAACTGCCCCGCTCCGGGGCGTGCCAGAGATGCCACCCATGTGGGCCGCGAAAGGGCTGTCGATGGAAAAGTGGATGTGCTGGGGCTCGCTGGCGGTCGCCGGACTCATGCTCTTGTTATTCGGGCTGGATTTGGCTACCGGCATGCCCTTCGGCGGCAGTTCGCTTTCTGGGATGCGCATTGTCGATATCCTCGGCCTCTTGATGAGCGCGCTGCTGCTCTACATGTCCTGGGACGCCCTGCGCGGCGTCGGTTAGTTCTGCACCGTGCGGCTGGGCCAGGCGGACGAGCGCGGCCACCACGCCGGCCATCGTGTATTGCCTGGCCTCGGCAGCGATCGGCAGGTCATACTCTCGGAGCGTGGCACTCGTTACCGGGCTGGTACTGACCAGCTGCACCCGGCCGGTCTGAAGGACTGCCTGGCTCTCCCCACTGAAGGCTTTCGCCAAGGCCCGGGCAATGTTGGAGC
>JAFAWL010000326.1 GCA_019241805.1 Actinomycetota bacterium | reverse complement strand
GTGAGCTTGGATCGAGCGAGCCTCACAGCGTCGCGGCCGGATTTACCTCGGACTTCGTGATGCCGGTTCCGGCGACACCCCACTTGGCGAAGATCTTCGCGTACTCGCCGTCGGAGATCAGCTCGTTGACGGCGTCGGAGATCGCCTGGATGATCGGCGAGCTCTTGGCCGTGACGAACCCGACCGGAGTGGAACTGATCTGGCCGAGGAACTTCGTGTTGGGAACGTGGGTTGAGTCGTATTTCAGGCTCAGCGTCGGCCCGAAGTAGATGTCGACCTTGCCGTTGGCCAGTCCGAGGAAGATCGGCGCGGAGTCGGAGAAGTACTGCACGGTGTAAGGCTGCTTTCCGGCGGCCTGGCACTTGCCCGCCCCATCGGTCAAGATCTGCTGGAAGGTCGAACCCGGGCTGGTCGCGATCGTGAATCCGCAGATGTCGGTGAGGTCCTTCACCGAGTCGACCTTGACGTCCTTGGCGCCGAGGAATGCCTGCCCGTCGCTCAGGTAGGTCGCGAAATCGACAACCTGCTCCCGGGCCTTCGTGACACCGAAGTTGTCCTGCCCGACCTGATACTTGCCGTTCTGTACGCCCGGAATGATGGTTGCGAACGTGCCGTTCTGCACGTCCCAGCTGATGCCGAGCACCTTGGCAACGGCGTTTCGCAGATCGACGTCCAGACCGATGTTGGTGCCGTCGCTCGTCTGGCCGCCGTGCGGCAAGCCCGACACGCCCGGGGAGAACGTCGTACCGAGAGTGATTTTCCCGGAGTTCTGGACATCGGCCGGCAGCTCGCCGTGCAACTTGGCATCCGTCTTCACACCGGACGTCACGTCCTGCGTCGGAATCGCGGTGGACGCGGCCGTGGGAGTACTGGAGGACGACGCGCTCGAACTTTGCGCGGCTACCGGGCTGCGGTTCGTGTCGCTCTTCGAGGAGCTGCACGCGCTCACGACCAGTGCGGTTACGGCAAGTGCGACGCCGGTGATACCGAGGGCAACGCGACGGCCGGTCGGACCGTGCGGCGGATGGGCGGCAGAGATCACAAGAGTTCCTTTCGATTGGGCGAACAGGCGAACGAGCAGGCGACGCGGTCTCAGAGCACCGCGGACAGGAAAGCCTTCGCACGTTCGTGGGTGGGATTGCTCAAGACCGTGCCCGGAGATCCGGACTCGATGATCCGGCCGCCGTCGAGGAAGACCACCGTGTCGGCGACCTCTCGAGCGAAACCGATCTCGTGCGTGACGACGATCATCGTCATGCCGCTTTCGGCAAGGTCCTGCATCACGGCAAGCACGTCACCGACCAGCTCGGGATCAAGCGCGCTGGTCGGCTCGTCGAACAACAACAGCTGCGGGTGCATGGCCAGGGCGCGGGCTATGGCAACCCGTTGTTGCTGGCCACCGGACATCTGCCGGGGATAGGACTTTCCGCGTCCGCCCAGGCCGACCTGATCCAGCAGTCGGGACGCTTCCTCGGTCGCGACCCGCCGCGCGACACCGGACGCTACGGGACCCTCGACGATGTTCTCAAGCACGGTCATGTGGGGGAACAGATTGAATTGCTGGAAGACCATGCCGATTCGTGCCCGTTGCCGGGTGATCGCCTTCGGGCGCAGCTCGTGCAGCCGGCCGCCGGACAGGTGATAGCCGACGACCTCATCCGCCACCTCGACGAACCCGGCGTCCGGCTTCTCCAAGTGATTGATGCAGCGCAGCAGCGTGGACTTGCCCGAGCCGGACGGCCCGAGCAGCACGGCCACCTCGCCTTCGCGTACGTCAAGGTCGATGCCGTGCAGCACCCGATGCGTACCAAAGCTCTTCTGCAAGCCACGAACCCGGACCAGGGCGTCATCGGCCGCTCGCGAGGCCGTCGCGGTCGCCGCCCGCGGTCGAAGCGCGGTCACGACAGACCGGCTAATTCGCGACGGGAGCGCCCGAACAACGGGATGTTGCCGCGAGTCACGTCCCAGAACCCCCGCCGCGCCGAGTTTCCGCGGCCGCGCGCGTAATGCCGTTCGACGAAGTACTGGCCGATGGAGAGCACAGTCGTGAGGATGATGTACCAAATCGTGGCCACCATGAGCAGCGGCATGATCAGGTAGTTCTGCTGATACACCAACTGCACCGAGTAGAGCAGGTCTTGCACGGCGATGACACTGACGATCGCGGTTGCCTTGAGCATGCCGATCAGCAGGTTGCCCGATGCCGGAATGATGGCGGGCATCGCTTGCGGCAGCACGATACGACGGAAGATGCGTCCGCGTCCCAGGCCAAGGGCTTGCGCGGCCTCAGATTGGCCGTGATCCACGGCAAGGATTCCGCCCCGCACGATCTCGGCCGAGAAAGCGGCCACGTCGAGTGTCAGTCCCACGAAGGCCGCCAGGATGCCGGTGAAAAGGTGGGCCGTCCTCACCGTAACGAATTCCGATCCGAACGGGATTCCGACGGAAACCCGCGGATAGAGCGATGCGAGCTCGTACCAGAACAGCAACTGCACCAACGGTGGCACGGATCGTACGAGCCAGACGTAGCCGAAGCTCAGCGTGCGCAGAATGGCATTGCGAGACAACCGCATCGCCGCCAGAGCGATGCCCAGCACATACCCACAGATCATCGTGGCCGCCGTGAGCCACAACGTCAGCCAGAGTCCTTTGAGGATCTGCTCACGCAGGAAGTAGTGCCCGACGACGTCCCACTGGAACCGTTTGTTGGTCACCAAGGTGTTGACGAGCATTGTGAACAACACGACGACGGCCGCGGCGGCGATCCACTGCCCCTTGCAGCGCAGGGGCACGAGTCGGGCAGCTAATAGTTCGTCGTCGTGGGGGCGTCGGGTAAGGGCCGACGACCCTGGGCCGTTGCTTGGTATCGGTGTCGGGTCGACGTGCGCCGGAGCGGCGCGATCTGAAAGGTCGGTGCTAGTCATGATCCGTCTCGGTGAGGTGGGCAGGGTCAGTCAGCTCTCACGCGGCCGAATGCCGTCGCGCGACTGCGGCGATGGCGGCGGCCGTGATCAGACCAGACAGAGGGCGCTGCTCACCCGGACCAGATCCACCTCGCGCCGGAGCGCGAACGTGGCGAACATCCCTCGTGTCGGGCTGACCGGATAACGGGGTTCTGCCGGTGTCATTGCCCACCTCGTCGTTCCGGCCCGTCGGGCCACGCGCTTACAGAGTCCGGTCGGACTCTGTCCGGTCGTCACCTGGAGCACCCCACCGCGGCGGAGGGTTGCCGGTCAGCCAGCCAGGGCTTCACACTGACGCTCGTAACCGTCTCCGACTCTAACCCCAGGCGCGCTAACTCTGCAATGTCTACATGCGAGATAGAGATCACCGCCGGGCGGCCCACGGATATTCCTTGATTTCATTGTTGACTGCCGTCCGGCGCGGCTATATTCCTCAACCGTGGCCTCGACGAACTTCATCGGTTCGCAGCGTCGTCATGTCGATCTGCAGCGCCTCGCCGGCACGTTGTGTCGCGCGTGATCACCGGCACACGTGTCAGACCTGAACCGCCTGCATCTCGACTCACCCGCCTTACCCGGCGCTGGCTAGCGCCGGGTCGCGGGCCGCTCCCGACAAGTGACGAGGTCCGAGCACCGTGACCCGATATCCCATTGCCGAGGCCGGTTTTGCCGTCAGCTCGATCTGGTTCTCGGCCGAGCCGCCGGGGTCCTGGACCGAACGCGCGGCGTGCCGGCGCTACCCGGGCTTCGCCGAGTGCTTCACCGAGGCGACCACGCTGGCCGAGGCCGATCTCGCGTTGACTCTGTGCGACGGCTGCGCGGTCCGGGCGGCCTGCCTTCGCTACGGCCAGGTTCTCGAAGCCGACGGCGTCTGGGGCGGCCGATTGCTACGGCACGGCCGGCTGCAATAGCACCGCTGTGCTCCCGGCCGGATGCAGTAGGGCCGCTATGCGCCGCGGCCGGCCAGATACCCGTCGACATGATCGACAATTTCGCGGGCAT
>JAFAWL010000336.1 GCA_019241805.1 Actinomycetota bacterium | reverse complement strand
GGCAACCGGATCGGAGAAAACCGAACGCGGAGCCGCCGGACGAGCTCGCCGCCGCTCAAGCTGATCATCGATCCGGCCGATCATCACGCGAACCACCACGCGAGGAATTGCGCGGCGATCGAACGTTGTCCTCGAAAGGTTTGTTTTCATGACCACTCTCGACCTACCCCAAGAGTTTGCCGACATCTTTCGTCATGCCGGCCCTTTTACGAGCGTTTACCTCGACGCGACCCGGAACACGGAGTCCGGAGAGCACGAGGTGGAGCTGCGCTGGCGGGATGCCCGCACTGCGCTCACTCGGGCCGGTGCTCCGGGTGAGGACCTTTCCGCCATGGACGCGGTGGTCCTCGAGGATCACACGCCGGGCCGGCATGGGCGCGCCGTGATCGCGGCCGACGGCGAGCTCGTGTTCGACGAATTCCTGCCGGCCCCGCCTGTGCAACCGGAATCCAGGTACGCGCCGCTGCCACTACTCGCCCCGTATCTGGCCCAGAGCGCGCCGCGGCTGGCGCACATCATCGTCGTTACCGATCGCACCGGTGCCGAGTTCACTTCTGTTCCCGCGGATGCGGCAGCGTCGGGCCGGGTCGGTGTGGCCCGCAGTATCACCGGCGTGCAGCAGCACCCGGTGCACAAGACTCGACGCGACGAGTGGGACGAGGATCGCTTCCAGCGCCGGGTGGAACAGTCGTGGGACGAGAACGCTCGTGAGGTCGCCGACACCGTCGAGCACGCCGCAAACCAGGTCGACGCGCAACTGGTGGTCGTCGCCGGCGACGTGCGGGCGGCCGGATTATTGGTCGGGCAGTTGCACAAGCAGCTCGGACCGCACGTCGAGGTGGCACATGTCGACGCGGGCAGTCGAGCCGACGGCGCCGCGGCGGACGGGCTTGCCGAGGCTGTGCGTGATGCTGTGCTGCAAGTGGCTCGTCGCGATCGTCACGCCGTTCTCGATCGTCTACGGCAGGATCTCGGCCGCGACCGGTTCGCCGTCCAAGCGGCCGCCCCGGTGATCGAGGCGTTACAACGCAGCCAAGCCGAGATCGTCGTCCTGTCCGACGATCCGACCTCGAACTTGACCGCGTGGATCGGCCCCGAGCCACTGCAAGTGGGCCTGTCCGAGTCCGAGCTGCAGGCAATGGGAGTCGAGCACCCCCAACGCGACCGGTTCGACTCCGCCATGATTCGGGCCGTCGTCGGCGGCGGCGCGAAACTGCTGATCACGCCGAACGCGCACGACTACCTCGACGGTGGGATCGCCGCGATCCTGCGCTACGACGACCGCTCCGCCAACTGAGCGGGGCCGCCCAGCCGCATTGCATCGGTCAGGGACGCCTGCAGCACGCGAAGATAGTCGGCGAAGCCGTACGGTGCTCGCCCCACGAGCCGATCGCTGGTTCGTACGGGTATCGCGGCGGTGCGTGCGACCGGGGTGCCGGCGAGGCCGGCCCGCAGCGCCAGCCGCACGTCTTCCCCGGACCGGACGGTGTCCCACTCCCCCAGGCGCAGGTACGTGTCCGCACGAATTCCCAGATTGGCGCCGTGCACGTGTGGATGATGGTCGTGCCGCACGTGGCGGTGGTACCACTCCGCACTCAACTGCGCGGACGACTCGGATCGATCTGGTTCAACCGTCCCCAGCACAATCTCGATGCCGGACTCGGCAAAGGTCACCATCCTCGTCAGCCAGTCGACCGGCACTGTCGAATCTGCGTCGGTGTTCGCCAACCACACGCCCGACAGCCCCGACAGCGCAGGCCGCATCATCGACAGGACGCGCCGGGCCCCTGCCGCACGGGCTGCGCCGACCGAGCGGACGCCGACGGCCACGCTCTCGACGCCGCGCGAACCGGTCACGATCAGGGCGCTGTCGTCGGTGCAATCGTCGAGCACCACCAGTATCGAAACCGTCGGTGGCCGCAGCAGCGAGCGACGGAGATGCTCTCGGGCCAGGCGGAGAGCATCGAGGCAGGCCGGTAGCCGATCCTGTTCGTTGTGTGCGGGAACGACGACAGCAACATGTTCGATCACGCGCTCGTGCCGTCCGCCGACGAGATCACGACTCCGGTGCGCTGAGCCACTGAGCGGCCGTTGCGAGACACGACGTCAAGAACGAAGTCGAGTTCATCGTGGTGTACGAGCACGGGTAGCCCGAGCCCGTCGACCATACGTTGGTTCGTCGCATTCCCACTACGGACATGATCAGCGGCCGGATGGCGCCAGTGGCAGATCACCACCGTTCCTCGCTCGGTGAGCGAGTTCTGCGTCCGCTCGACGAGTCGCTCGAGCTCGACATCGGGCAGGTAGTAGCCGAGTTCACTGACAACGACGAGGTCGAATTCGGTCGTCGGCCACTGCTCGGGAACACGCATCCGCTCGATGGCGACGTGTGACCGAGCCGCCAGCCGGTCGGCGGCCAGCTCGACCGCGCGCTGCGCCCCGTCGACCGCCAGTAAGCGATCGACCCGATCAGCCAGCAGCGCCGTCAACATTCCCGTCGCACAACCAAGTTCGAAGCCCGAGCCGTATCGCTCGTCGGGCAGCGCGGACATGACGACGGCCCGCTTCCGCTGCTCATACCAGCGGTGTTCCATCTGCCACGGGTCGGTGTCGCGGGCATACAGCTCGTCGAACCAGCCCCGGCGCTCGGCACCGGGCCGGCCGCCGTCACCGGGCTGACTCCGGGGGTCGACGGGCACGAACGTCTCGAAGCTACGGCTGAAGTGGGTCAGGAACTGATCGGGCAAGATCGCCTCGTCGCCCGGTTGATCGGACAGCTCGCGCGTCTGGCTGACGTGTCGCGCGATGGCCTGCCCTTTGGCCTCGCGATCGGCCGGCTCCAATTCCATTCGCCGCAGATCGGGCCACTCCCCGGCGTCCGGATCGCCCCAGTGCCAGAACCAGATCGGGTATTCGAGATAGGTCACCGGACACCGGCGGGCCGCCGTCCGCGCGGCAACGGCAGCCGCCTCGTGATCGGGGTGGCCGTCGTCGCGATAGGGAGCCAACAACCAGAGCGCGTGCCCCTCGCCCGGCTCCAGTTCCGCGGCGATGCGCTCGTTGAGCTCGTCCACGTGCTCTCGCAGATTGCCGTCGGGCAACCCCAGACTGATCACCGTCGCGTCGGGCGCGAGCAGGGTGACGGCCTCCGTCACTTCCGCGCGTCGCCGACGGCCGAGTTCGGCCGGACCGATCGTCGGTGAACGGGGATGCGACGCCTCCCCGTCACTGGCGACGATCACCACAGTGCTGATGCCGCGGCGCCCGGCCTGGGCCAGCAGTCCGCCGGCCCCCAACGTCTCGTCGTCGGGATGAGCCGCAACCACGATGACGCGGCCGACCTCGACGGGCAGTTCGATCGCCGTGCTCTCGCGCAACCCGGCCAACCAACGGGAGTCAGCGGTTCCCGCTTCCCGATGCGAAAACGGCGGGATCATGCGGACGGACTTACGAGTCGCCGGCCGATGTCTTGCAGGTCTCGGTCGGCGTGGTGCTGCCGCAGATAAATCTCGAGATCAGCCACCCGCCGGGCGTGGGTCTCATCGAACGCCAACGGTCGAGGACCGAGCGCATGGCCGACCTCGGTCAGCGTCGCCTCCGCTGCCTCAGCGACGACCGCGCGAACTCTTTGCGCCAGCAACGCCCAGTTCAGCGCGCCGTCCTCACCGACACCGTCGGCCGCGCCGCCCACTGGTGTGCGGTCGTGGCGTCCGTCGACGGCTCGCGCCGCCATCGCAAGTGTGCACCGGGCCGAGTGCAGCCTGGCGTCGATCCGGCCGAGGTTCACCAGCCGGACATCGTCGCGACTGCCCCCCGCGAGGGCTCCGCGCAGTGTCGTGGCCAGGGCGTCCGCCCCACCGAACCAGCAGGCAGCCACCCCGATGCCACCCCACGCGAAGCCGGGCCGGCGCACATACCAACCGGCATCTCCGATCGGCAGGGCGGGGACGTCCGCGAAGTGCACCGGCCCGCTGACCACATCCCGCAGACCGCGGGACACCCATCCGGCCGGCATGACGGAAGCCCCCGGATCGTGCAGATCGACCGCGAACAGCCGTCGCTGTTCGTTCGCGCGGGCGGTGACAAGCGCCCGGTCAACCAGCCCCGCGAGGGAACACCACGGTTTTGTCCCGGTCAATCGCCAGTCGCCGGGCCTGCGCTCGCAGGCCGTGAGAATCGCATCCGGGGCCTCGGCCGCGTAAACGCCCCACGCGCCTTTCGGCGGCGTGATGCCCGCCTCGTGCAGGATTGCCAACGCGTCGACGTGGGGTTCGACGACCCGGGCGAGGGTGAGGTCGCACGATCCGAGTGCGGCGAGTGCGGCCCACCGTTGATCCGTGGCGCCCTCCCCAGGGAAGGGAAAGCACGCACCGTGCTGAGCCGCGAAATCGACAGCCCGGCGGACGTCGCCGACCACCTGGTCCGCTGCTGCTCGGAGTGCGTCGACATCCGGGCGAACCATGCTTCCCCGATCGATCAACTCGGCCCGTGGTTGGACTGCTTGTTACCTACCCCCGGGCCGCGTGACAGAAACGTGAGGCGGTGCATGGTGAGGTTGCGGTGCATGCGTAGCGAGGCCATGGCCTGGGCAAATGTTGGCTATTACGGACGCTCCGCTCGCCATTACCGTCATTTTCGCCTTCCTGGCCGCGACGGCGGTCATCGACATCGCAGTCGTGGTGCATCGGAAGCGCCTCGGCGAACCGGGCTAGCCCAGCCAGGCGGGACTGAGCTCGACGATTCGCCGGTCTCTAGCGGCTAGGGCCTTGCGCGAGGGCGACCGTATCAGGATGACCACGCTGGCTGGTCGTGGCCGATCGGGACCGTGGGAAGGTCCCAGCGCGTCGGTGTACGCGACATTCGCGCGATCGGAGCCAGATGCCGAAGCTCGCCCCATGGCGTGGTCGAGGTCGCGAGCAGTTGCTCGAGCCGCGCGGCCGGAAGGTCGGGCGGCTGGCTCGCGACGAGCTCGGCATCGGCCCGGGTGAGGCTGGCGATCCAACGCGAGGTCTGGGCGAGCGAGACGCGGATGTGGTAGCTGCCGCCCTCGGTCGCGCGGCGGCGCAGGGCCACCATGGTGAGGAAGGCGGTCAGATACCCGGTCGTGTAGTCGAGCGGGGTGGACAGCAGCAGACGAGGCGCACCGGTTTCGCGGTCGCGCACCTCGTGGGCGAGGCCGCTCACCGCCTCGAGCACGCTGTCGAAGCCGCGCCGGTCCCGCCACGGGCCGACGTGGCCGAAAGCGGAGATCGTCACATATACGATCCCCGGTCGTTCAGCGGCGACCTGCTCGGGCGAGAAGCCAAGGCGGGCGACCGCACCGGGCCGGTAGCCCTGGATGAAGACGTCGGCATCGGCGACGAGCTCGTGGAGGCGCTTGGCATCCTCGGCGCTTTTCAGGTCGAGCGCGCAGTGGCGCTTGCCATGACCGGTGTCGCGAAGGATCGCGTCAGAATCGGGCGGGTCGGCCATGCCGATCCTGAGCACATCGGCACCATGTTCGGCGAGGGTGCGCCCACAGCATGGGCCGGCGATCACACGCGTGACGTCGATGACTCGCACGCCCGATAGCGGGCGCTCGCCGGGTGGGAACGCCATGGGCTCGGTATCGCCGATCTTCAGTAACTCGAACATCGGCAGTGCGTCCAGGGCCTGCGCCTGTGGATGAGCAGCCCATTCCTCGTACGACCGGACCATTCCACCGACTGCCCCGCCGGCGTGCACCGCCTCTTCCAGATCGAGGCCGTTCCACTTGGCCGTGGCCGCGGCAATGTCGGTCGAGTCGGGGCCGCAGCCGAGAACCTCCAACTGGCGGGCGAAGTGGTGCGGGCAGCCGCCGCGATAAAGAAACCAGCGGTCGTCAGCAGTGGGGAAGATGCCCATGTGGCCGTCTTCGCGATGCTCGAGGCTCGGGTCGACGAATTTCACATAGGCCGCGCTGCGCATCCCGGCCGCGGCGGCGTCGACGTCGACGCGAATGTTTTGGTGAACTCCGGTGCGCAGCACATGAAGGCGTTCGGCGGCAACAGCATGGGCCGCGATGACGGCCGCTCCGGACTCACCGAGCCGGAACGGCGTCGCCAGGATCGGATCTTTCCCGACGATCTCGACCTGAGTGCTTGCCGGCTCCTCGCCGGCCTCGACCATCAGGTCATCGAGCAACTCCGACGGACTCGAGGCAACGGAAGCGGGGATAAACACGGCACACGTCACAGCTCGGGTAATGCCCCGGTCGCGGCCACGTCCGTGGCGATGTCGTTGAGCTTGCGATGCGTGCGCTGCGAGAACATCACCAGGACGTCGAAGGCCTGGGCCTCATTCACCTTGAATCGCTCCATGAGGATTCCTTTGGCCTGCCCGATCAGGTCACGACTTCGCAAAGCCGTGCGCAGGTTGGCCTCGACGGCAGTGCCTTTCATGGCGATCGCGGCGTGGGAGGCCAGCAGCATCGCCACGCTCTCGTCGTGCTGGTCGAACGCCTTGCGGCGACCCGCGTACAGGTTCAACGCGCCCAGATTGGCCCCCTCAACAAATAATTGCACCGACAACATCGACAGGACGCCTTGCTCAACGGCGGCCGAGGCGAACTGCGGCCAGCGCTGTTCCTCGGCCAAGTCGTCCGAGCGCACCGTCTCCTGCTCACGGAGCGAACTCAGGCAGGGGCCGACGCCCAGGTCGTATTGCAGTTGATCGATTCGTCGCACCAGTTCGTCGGTCATGGCTCGGGTCGTAACCGTGCGGGCACGGATCTCGCTGATGCCGGCGTATTGGGCGCCCTCGACCTCGGCAACAGCGGCGGTGACGATGCGTTGAAGCAGCGCCTCCATGGATTCATCGGCCTGCATCTCACGGGCGAGCTCGCTCAAGTCCCGCGCCAGACCCGCCTCAGCCCGCTCACCGCTGCTGCCTCGCGCCTGTCGCACGACAGTCATATCGCTTGCCTTCACCCCGGTCCCGGAACCGGCATCTTTGCCGCAGACCACTCGACTGGCAGCGTCAAGGCTGCGGCGGCCGCTCGCGATTTGAACGACTCTCATATTGTGCGTGATCGACCCGGCAGACGCTAGGCCGACGGGGCGTGTTCATCGCCAGGCCCCGGTTGGCGAACAGGCGACGACAGAGGCGCACCCTCAACTTCGGCGGCGAGGCGCCGGCCGCGCTGCCCGTAGCCGCCTTCGAGCCAGCCGCACACATTTGCGGGCCGTCGTCGTTCGGCGCCGGCTCGTCAAGGAAGGCGTCGACCCGGATCCTGGGGATTCTTGAGCGAGGCCGCTAGCGGTTTCAGTGTGCCGGCATGGTGACGCTGGGGTCGAGCGAGAGTTCGGCCCAGGTTTCCTTGCCGTCGGCGGTCGGTGTCGTTCCCCATCGCCGTGCGAGTTGGTCGATAATAAGGAGGCCGCGTCCGCTGGTCGCCTGTAGTGAGGGCGAGCGCAGCTTAGGCATGCCGGCGCCGTTGTCGGTGACTGACAGGCGCAGGTGGTCGCTGTAAATTGCCAGGGCGACGGTAAGGCTCGTGGCGTTTGCGTTGACGGCGTTAGTAGTCAACTCACTGATGGTGAGGGCAGCGGTGTCGATGATCGCTCTGACCCCGGGAACTTCCCCGACAGCCTGTTGCAAATTCGCGGTAATGAACTGACGGGCCGCGCTGGGCGTCGAGACATCAACCGGGAAGGCTCGTTGTTCGGACCAAGGCATGCTGAGACGCTTTCTCGCCGCGGGCGGCGGAGGCGGTACGCGTTCGACATACACGTTCCCAGGCTCGCCGTGGATTAATCTCGCCGTTCTCCTTCGCGTAGTGGATCTGCGGCGGATAGGGCCCCGCCGGGCGAGCGACGCTGACGCTATCAGGCGGACAAGCCCGCGGTCCCTAGGCCTTGACAGGCCTTGACAGGCCTTGCGGCTGCCGTCTACCGTCAGGTGTCAGACGGCTGACGGCAGCCATGGATGCGAGGCACAATGGAACTGCTCACGGTCGAGTTCGTGCCTGGCGCTCCGCCCACGCTGAAGCTAACCGGCGAGATCGACCTATCGACCGGCGCGCAGGTGAAGACCGCTATCGAGGAAACCCTGGCCGCTCATTCCGACGTCGTCATCGACATGGCCGGCGTCACGTTTGTCGACGCGTGTGGCCTTCGCGCCGTCCTCGAAGTTGCCACCTCCCTCAACGGCTCGGGTCCGCTGCGCCTGTCCAACGCCGCTCGAGTGGGCCGGCTGCTCGACCTGGTGGGATTGAGCGGATCGGGATTGATCGTGATCAGCGACGAGGCGGTTGAACGGAGCGTTGTCGCCGGTGGCCGCTGAAGTCATTCCGCTGGGCAGTCGCCTGCGGCAACGGCGTCAGGAACTTGGACTGACCCAGACCCAAGCCGCCCAGCAACTCGAAGTCGCCCGCACGGCGTATCGCCTGTGGGAGATGGAGGCGTCCAAGCCTGCGCCGGATCGTTGGCGCGCTATCGCCAGCTGGCTCGGCATATCGATGACCGCTATTCTGCTGGCCGAGGAACTCATCGACCAGCAGGAAGCGGCGGACGCGAACCGCGCAGCGACCGGTGCCGGTATGAGCGCGCAGGAATGGGACAGCGGGAGCGGGCAATCGTCCGGCGACTACTTCTCGCAAGAGCGGGCGATGATCGCCGACCAAGCCCGGATCGGAAACATCTCGCCGATAGAGGCCACCCGCCTGGGCCACGTGCTGTCGCGGATCCA
>JAFAWL010000071.1 GCA_019241805.1 Actinomycetota bacterium | reverse complement strand
GGAGTCAGGGCGCGAAGTGTTTTCGGATGCCCTTGGCCCTTGCTTCGGTGGCCCACTCCCCGCACCGGACATCTCGGCTCGTTCGCCCGAGGGTTGCGTCCGTTCGCCCGCCTGCGACGGCCGTTCGCCCGAGGGTTGCGTCCGTTCGCCCGACTGCGGCGGCCGTTCGTCGGAGACGGCGCCGGTCTCGACCGCGATCCGCCAGGTGCCGCCGAAGGTGGAACCGAGCGCCGCGACGACGACCTCGGTGTTGCTCGTCTCGTTCAGCATCCGCGCCAGCGGCGCCGTCGAAATGCTGACCGTGACGAGATCGCCTTCGACCCCGGCGACCTGAGCGTTGTCAAGCAGGGCGCGGGTGCGCCGGCTGGTCAGCTTGACCGCGTCGAGGACCTCGGGCCAGAGCCGGCGCAAACCGGTGGCATCGAGCACTCCGGAGGGCGTGGATCCGCTGACGGTGATTCGCTGGACCGCGACCGTCGTCGCCGCGTCATGGGGTTCGGCCGACGGCGCCGACGCCTGGGTCGGTGACGGCTGTTCGGCCGTCGTTGCCGCGACCGGCGTACTTGCAGTCGGCGCGACCGGCTTCTCTTGTGCAGTCGGCGCGACCGGCACCGCGCTCGGCATCGACGCGACCGGCTCCGCCTTTGCGGGTGATGGGGACGGGCCGGCGTCGGCCTGAGCGATCGACTGCCGCAGCTCGAGGCGCTCGATGCGTTGCAACAGCGCCGCGGAATCCGTGGCGACGTCGGGCAACTGCATCCGGGCGCAGAGCAGTTCGAGTACCAGACGGGGCGAGGTGGTGCCGCGCATCTCGATCAGCGCGTTGTGCACGATCTCGGCGAAGCGGGTCAACGTCGCCCCGCCGAGCCGGTTCGCCTGGTCGGACATCGCGGCTAGCTCGTCCTGGGGCGCGGCGATGAGCCCGCTGCTCGCGGCCTCGGGCACGGAGTCGAGCAGGATCAGGTCCCGGAAACGATCGAGCAGGTCGGCGGCGAAGCGGCGCGGATCGTGACCGGCCTCGACGACGCGGTCGACCGTGCCGTAGACGGCCGCCGCGTCACCGGCGGCCAGCGCGTCGACCATGTCGTCCAGCAGGGCCGCGTCAGTGACGCCGAGCAGGCCGACCGCTTCGGCATAGGTCACGCCGCGCTCGTCGGCACCGGCGATCAACTGGTCGAGGATGGAGAGGCTGTCGCGCGCTGATCCGCCCCCCGCCCGGACGACGAGCGGTAGCACCGCCGGTTCGACGGTAACGTGCTCGGCAGCGCAGATCGATTCGAGGTGAGCCCGCATCACGCTGGGTGGGATCAGCCGGAACGGGTAGTGGTGGGTGCGCGAACGGATCGTCTGCAGCACCTTGTCCGGTTCGGTGGTCGCGAAGACGAACACCAGGAAGTCGGGCGGTTCCTCGACCAGTTTGAGCAGGGCGTTGAAGCCCTGCGTGGTCACCATGTGGGCCTCGTCGATGATGTAGACCTTGAAGCGGTCACGCACCGGGGCGAAGAAGGCCCGCTCTCGCAGGTCGCGGGCGTCGTCGACGCCACCGTGACTGGCTGCGTCGATCTCGATCACGTCGATCGACCCGGCACCGTTCGGAGCCAGTTCGACGCACGAGTCGCAGACACCGCAGGGCGTGGGTGTCGGGCCTTGCACGCAATTCAACGAGCGGGCGAGGATCCGCGCGCTCGAGGTCTTGCCGCATCCGCGCGGGCCGCTGAACAGATAGGCATGGTTGATCCGGCCGTTGGCCAGTGCCTGCTGCAGGGGGCGGGTGACATGGTCCTGGCCCACGAGTTCGGCGAAGGTGGCCGATCGGTACTTGCGGTAGAGGGCCAGTCCGCCGCTGCCGATGCCCGTCACTCGGTCGAGGTTAGATGACCGCGCCGACGGCCCGCAGCGCCTGTCGCCCCTCGGTCCGCCACGCCGGGCCCCCGAGGTGAAGGGACCCCTCGCGCACCCGCCAGAGCCCGCTTATCCTTGCTGCCTTCCGGCCCTGGGGAGGTTCGTGGGATGAGCGCCGCGCGAGGGGTCGAACGTCGAGTCTAGCCGTGCGGTCGACCGCGGCCGACCGGGACGAGGCCGTATCCTGTCCGACGGAGGATTCGCCTAGTGGCCTATGGCGCTCGCTTGGAAAGCGAGTTGGGGGAAACCCCTCAGGGGTTCAAATCCCCTATCCTCCGCTCACGCCGGTGGACTGGCTAGCCGTCTAACGGTCCAGGGGCAGCTCGGCGAGTCCGCCCTCGTTGATCAGGTAGAACCACGGCCCGTCCGGGCGGTTCCTGATCACTTCCTCGATCGCTTCCCAGTAGCGAACGACGCGCACCAGCCAATCCCAGCTCGACGCATCCCTCTTGCCCCCGACTCTGAACACGCGGAGGTTCGCCAACGTCAGCTGACGGATCTCCTCATGCTTTGTCCGGATGCGTTTGTCGCGACCTATCGCGATCAACCCGCGTGCCGCGACGGCTGGGATCCAGTCAGTGTCGAGAGCCCCGAGCGGACACTCGGGAATCAGCGGATGACCCACGTGGATCGTGTCCTTGCGCGCCGCCGCGAGTGCCTTGCCGAGTCCAAGCGCGCTTTCGTCGACGTAGAGACGCAGGCTGCCAGCGTCGGCTGCCACCTCAGCTATGCCACGTTCGCGCGGACCAGCTCATAGCGCACGGCCGCATTCACGACCGAAACTGGCAATTCGTACAAGTCAGCGATCATCGCTGGTGAATCGCCCGCGCGTACAAGTTCGGCGATGATCTCGGTTCGCACGCCGCGCACAACAGGCTCGCCAAAGCTTCTCAGTGGATCGATGTGCACCTCTTCGATCGATGCGACCGGACGGAGCGACCGCAGCTCAGCACCGTCCCCCACGCTCGTCCACTCCGCGGATTCGCTGAAGTCACGGGCTTCGTCGGACCAGTCAAAGACTCCTTGACTGTTTCGCACCACGAGCCGGAGCCGGGATTCGAGGCCAACTTGCTCCTGAATCTCTGCGACCAACTCGCGACCCTCTGGCACCAACCAGGTTCGGGCCGATGCGAGCGGATAGAGCGTGCCCAGTTCCTCGCGCAGCCTCAGGATCGTCGGTCGCATGCGGATGAGGGGAACGCCAGAATCGCGGTACTCCGACAACAAGCGGGTCTCCACGAACTCGCCCCAGGTCACCGACTCGTCGCCTGTCGCGCTTGGCCGCACGACCGGTGCGAACTCTCGCGCACCGCGCTTGTAGCCGTCTATCCAGCGACGACCGGTTCCCGGGGTAAGGCCGAGGATGCGGTCCACCTGGCCAAACCCGTACACCGGGCGGTCCAGCAGGTTCACCGCGTCAGCCATGGCGCCATCATGCCAGTGGCGACCGATAGTTTGGCCGGAATTTGGTCAGCGCCGGCTAGGTTGCCGTCGTTCCCGAACGCCGGCGAGATGCAGCAGCCGCGCGACCGAGTCCCAGGCGATGCCAAGCTCGCGCGAGACGGAACTCACTGACCGACCCTCGCCATACAGCGTGGCCGCCTCCTCCAGATGCGGCAGCGCGGAGGTCCACCCGGACGTCGCCGGCTC
>JAFAWL010000467.1 GCA_019241805.1 Actinomycetota bacterium | reverse complement strand
CGGGCCGCGCTGCCGGCGCGGGAGTTCGTGCAGGTCGGAGTGGCCGACGCGCATCCGGCACCGGGCGTGCTCGACGCGATCGCCGAAGCCGACGTCGTGCTGCTGGCACCGAGCAACCCGGTGGTATCCATCGGCACCATCCTCGCGGTACCCGGCATCCGGGACGCGGTAGCGAAAACGCCGGCTCCGGTTGTCGGAGTCTCGCCGATCGTGGGTGGCCGTGCGGTACGCGGCATGGCCGATGCGTGCCTGTCCGCGATCGATGTGCCGGTGAGCGCGGTCGGCGTCGCCGGGCACTACGGTTCGCGTCGCTCGCGACAGGGCGTGCTCGACGGCTGGCTGGTGCATCCCGGCGACGGTGGTGCCGTCGAGGGAGTGTCGGTGCGCGAAGCCCCGTTGATGATGACAGACGACGACGCCACGGCTGAGATGGTGCGTCGCTGCCTGGAACTCGCCGGTGTCTGAGCGACCGGGACCTGGCGACTCCGACCGGCAGGTCGCATCCGACCACGCGAGCACGGCCATCGAGATCACCGCGGTGACCGGCATCGGTGAGCTGCGCCCCGGCGACGATCTCGCCCGACTCATCGTCGATCAGGCTCCGGAGCTGCGCGACGGTGACGTGCTCGTCGTGACCTCGAAGGCGATTTCCAAGGTGGAGGGGCGGCTGCGGCCCGTCGCCGACGGCGATCGCGAACGGCGTGAGCAGGTGCGCCAGCAGGCCATCGACGACGAGACGACCCGCGTCGTAGCTCGCCGCGGTCAGCTGCGGATCGTTCAGAACCGCCAAGGCTTGGTGCTCGCCGCGGCCGGCGTCGACGAATCGAACGTCGCCGCTGACGAGATCGCCTTGCTGCCCGTCGACCCGGACGGATCCGCCGCCGCTTTACGCGACGCGATCAGAGCCCGCACCGGCCGGTCGGTGGCTGTGGTCATCAGCGACTCGATGGGCCGCCCCTGGCGCACCGGACTGACCGATACCGCGATCGGGGTGGCCGGCATCAGCGCGATCTTCGACGCCCGCGGGCGGGTCGACTCCTACGGCAACGAACTCCAGGTGACCGAAGTGGCCGTCGTGGACGAACTGGCGGCCGCCGCGGATCTCGTCAAGGGCAAGCTCGCTGGCGTGCCCGTCGCCATTGTTCGCGGTATGGCCCGTGGCGGTCGGCTGCCCGACGACGGACTGGGGACCAAGCGGCTCATCCGCGGCGCGGACGACGACCTGTTCCGACTCGGCACCGCCGAGGCGATTCAGCTGGGTCGGGCGGAGGCCCTCGGCTCTTCGCAACCGGCGCCGCCCTTGCATCACGACGCGGTAGCCACGATCAGTTCGATGCAGTCGCGCGACGATGCGGAGGCCGCCCTGCGGCACGCGTACCTCGGCTTTCTCGCCGCTCGGACGGACGCGATGTGGCGCTCGTGCTCGGCCGGGCACCTGACCGCGAGTGCGATCGTCATCGATCCGCGCCGACAGGCGGTCCTGCTCACGTTGCATCCGCGGGTCGGGCGGTGGCTGCAGCTGGGCGGCCACTGCGAGCCCGAGGATGCGAGCTTGCTCGCCGCTGCCGCGCGCGAGGCCCGCGAGGAAAGCGGCATCGAAGGGTTACGCCTCGACCCCGTGCCACTGGAGCTGCACGTCCATCCCATCACCTGCTCACTCGGCGTGCCGACCCGTCACTTCGACGTCCGCTTCCTGGCCGTGGCCCCGCCGAACGCCGAGGCGCGGCGCAGCGAGGAGTCGGTCGACCTGCGCTGGTTCGACTGGGCCGACCTGCCCGAACAGATCTCACCCGAACTGCCCGCACTGCTCGATCGGGCCCGCGCGCGGTTCGGCGGGTGAGCGGCCTGCAGGCCGCGCTCACCGCGCTCGACGACTGGCCGGCGGCGCGCGCTGCGGCCGCCGTCGTCACCGCCGAGGGCATCGCCGCCGCCCACGGGCCGATCGACGAGGTCTTTCCGCTCGCCTCCGTCACCAAGCCGCTAGCCGTGTTGAGCGCGCTCGTCGCGGTCGAGGAAGGGGCGATCGACCTCGAGGACCCGGCCGATCCCGAGGTCGTCCCCGGCGCGAGCGTGCGCCACCTGATGAGCCACGCCTCCGGCCTCGCGCCGGAAGGTCGGCTGCGTTCGTTTCCGCCGGCGACGCGACGGGTGTATTCCAACATCGGCATCGAACGCCTCGGCGAACTGGTGGCGCACGGATCTGGTCTCGACTTCAGTGCCTACGTCGCCGAGGCGCTGCTCGAACCGCTGGGCCTCGGCGCTACGCAGATGTCCGGATCCCCCGCTCGTGACGGCCGGTCGTCGGTACGCGACCTCGCGCGCGTCGCGCAGGAACTGCTCGCTCCGACCGGGTGGCTTCATCCGACGACATTGGCCGATGCGACCACCGTCCAATATCCCGGGCTACGCGGCGTGCTCCCGGGATTCGGCGGTCAGGACCCCAACGACTGGGGCCTGGGCTTCGAGATCCGTTCGCACAAGCATCCCCACTGGACCGGCACCACCAACTCGCCCGCGACCTACGGTCACTTCGGCCAGAGCGGCACGATGTTCTGGATCGACCCGGTAGCACGGCTGGGGCTGGTCGTCCTCACCGATCAGGCTTTCGGGGCGTGGGCCGCGCAGGCCTGGCCGCGGCTTTCGGACGCCGTCCTCGCCGGTTGACCCGCGCTACATCGCCCGGATGTCGAGCGGCGAGTACCGCGGTCCGAACCGGGGCTTGCGTACGCCCGACAGCTCGATCAGTCGCACGATCCGTTGCCGCTGCCCCGCCCACGGTTCGAGCAAGTCCAGCATCTCGTCATCGGTGCCGCGGGGCCGGCCGGTGAGCGCGAACACGACCAGGTCATGGACGTGGAAGTCGCCCACACTGACCGCGTCGGGATCGCCGAAAGCCCGCTGAGCTACTTCGGCCGCCGTCCAGACACCGATGCCGGGCAACGTCCGCAGACCCGCGCCGGCGCTGGCGGGCTCGAGCGAGTCCAGCCGCCCGGCGACGGTGGCGGCGGCGCGGATCGGGCGCTGGCGCTGCTGCTCGACGCCGAGCCGATGCCACTGCCACGTCGTCACGTCGAGCAGCACCTCGGCGCGGGGAGGTACGCGCAGACTCGGATCGGGACCGGGCGCGGGGTCGCCGAACCGGTGCAACAGTTCGCGCCACGAACGGCGGGCCTGCATCCCGGTGACGCGCTGTTCGAGCACAACCGGCACGAGTTCCTCGAACACCTGCCCGGTAGCCGGCAGTCGCATTCCGGGATAGCGCCGCCGCACCTCGGCGAGCGCCGGGGCGTCGGTGAGATCGAGCCCGCTCCAGTCGTCGTCTCGGCCGAGCAATACCGGCACGTGCGCCAACAACCGCTCGGCGCCCGGCCCCCACGCCTCGGCCTCGACGGTGGCGCCGACGCTGTGCAGCGCGACCGTCGCCGGTCCGTCGAGCGTTCGGGTGGCCCACAACACGGTTGGGCCGGCGAAGCGCAGCCTCGCGCACCCGCGATGCAGCGGGCCGAGCGTGTGCCGCAGGTCGACGGGTCGTCCGGGCCGCCAGACGCTTCGCAGGGATGCCGCCAACACGCCGGATCAGCTGCTGTCCGAGGAGAAACGGATCGACCCGGGCGGCAACATCACCGACGGCCACACCCGGGCACCAGCCAGCAGTTCGACCCCGGAACCGATCTTCGCGCCGTCACCGATCACCGCGTCCTCGACGACGGCGCCGTCCTCGACCACCGATCCGAAACCGAGCACGCTGCGCCGAACCACGGCGTTCGCGCCGATCCGACTGCCGTCGAACAGCACGCTGCCCTCCACCCGCGCCCCGGCGCCGACCCGGCAGTCACGGCCCACGGTCGAGCCGCCGCGTACCTCGGCGTCCGTGGCGACATCGGCGCCCTCCAGACACAGCCGCTCTCCGACCGGCCCGGGCAGCGCGCCGCTCGGAGCGATCCCCCGCACCAGGTCGGCGGAGCCGGCCACGAAATCCGACGGCTTGCCGAGATCACGCCAGTAGGTGGCGTCGACGTAGGCGGCGACGCGCGCGCCGGCCGCGAGCAGGCCGGGAAACGTCTCGCGCTCGACCGAGACCGGTCGGCCGGTCGGAATCGACTCCAGCGCGGTCCGCGTGAAGACGTACGTGCCGGCGTTGATCTGATCGGTGACCGGATTCGGGTCCTTCTCCAGGAACGCCTCCACCAGCCCGTCAGGAGAGGTCGGCACACAGCCGAACGCCCTGGGATCCTCCACCCGAGTCAGATGCAAGCTGACCTCGGCGCGACGCCGCTCGTGCACGTCCAGCAACGCTTGAAGATCCACACCGGAGAGCACGTCGCCATTGAAGATCAGCACCGTATCGCCGCGCAGCGCGTCGGCGACGTTGCGGATCCCCCCACCGGTACCGAGCGGCTCGGACTCGACGACGTAGTCCAGCTCCACCCCGAGGGCCGCTCCGTCACCGAAGTGATCGGAGAAGACCTCGGCGCGATAACTGGTTCCGAGCACGATATGACTGACGCCGGCGTCGCGGATGCGCGAGATCAGATGCGTCAGCAGCGGCACGCCGGCCGTCGGCAGCATCGGCTTGGGCGCCGACAGTGTCAGCGGGCGCAACCGGGTGCCCTGGCCGCCGACGAGGACGACCGCGTCAATCCCTGCCATCTGCGTCCCGCTCCTCTTCCATCGGGCCCCGGCGCTGCGGGGCCGTGTCGATCGGGCCCCGGCGCTGCGGGGCCGCACCGGCGGCGACCGCCGGCACCCGCCGGGCAATCCGGGCGCGCAAGCCCAACCCGGCCCGCACGAGTATTCGTACCGGCAACCACCGACGACCCCGGTAGCGGCCGGCCAGATAGCGGGCGGCGCTGCGGTGGTGTTCGGCCACCATTGCCGTGTGGTTGGCCTCGGTGGCATGGCCACCGACGTGGGCGACGCAGGCGCTGGGCGCGTACACGTTGCGCCAACCCGCCCGCCCCAGCCGATCACCCAGGTCGACGTCCTCGAAGTACATGAAATAGGCGGGGTCGAAGCCGGCGACAGCGTCGAACGCGCGCCGCCGTAGCAACAGGCAGGAACCGGACAGCCATCCGACCGGTCCCTCGACGGGCTCACCTCGTTCGTGCCGGTAAGCCGCGGTCCACGGGTTACTCGGCCACCACCAGCCGCACAGCGCGTGACCGATGCCGGCGCCCAGCGAGGGCAGTGATCGCGCCGACGGGTAGACCGCGCCGTTAAGGGTGCGGATCAGGGGCCCGATCGTGCCGGCGTCGGGCCAGCGCCGGGCCGCGGCCAGCAGATTCGACAGAGAACCCGCACCC
>JAFAWL010000427.1 GCA_019241805.1 Actinomycetota bacterium | reverse complement strand
GCTCGAGCAGCGCCGACCCGGAGTGCCCGCCGGTACGGCTCGACCAGATCGCGCCGGTCAGCGCGGAGTAGACGACGAAGTTTCCGTCGGTCTGCATGATGGCCGAGTACCGTCCGTTGGCCGAGTCGAGGCGCGCGATGGCGAAGTCGTTGGCCGGGATCGCGTTCGGCGTCGACCAGAGCAGCGTCCGTGCCGTGGCCGCGTACAGGGCACCGTTGACGTTCACCCCGAAGACGGACGCGGGACTGACACCGTAGGTACCGGTGCTCCACAGCGGGTGATTGGTCGAGCTGTAGAGCACGATGTTGCCGTCGTTCTGGAACCGCAGCGTCTCCCCGCTGCCGTAGGTGCCCGTCGCCCAGACCGGCCGCTGCGCAGAGACCAGATATTCGACGAGGTTGCCGTCGGCTTGCAGCACGAGTTCGAAGCCTGCGCCGAACGGCGAGAAGATCGCCTGGCCTGCGCTCAACGAGTCGCCGGGATGCAGTTGACTGGGCGGCTCCGTCGCCCCCGCCCGCGCCGCCCCGACCAATGACCACAGACCGACCGACAACAACACCGACACGATGAGCGCGACGACTCGTTTCATGGCTCCCCCTCACAGACCGGCGTCGCGCCTCGGTGGCGCGATCATCGCCTCATGTCTGCTTGCGCAGGAGCACTTCGGCGCCGAGCTGATACCGGCCGTCAGGCGGCAACACGTAACGGGGCGGCTTCGCCGACCGGCGAAGCCGCCCCGTTGGGGCGTTCTAGTGCGAACTACTTGACGGTGACGGTGGCGCCGGCGCCCTCGAGGGCGGCCTTGGCCTTATCGGCACCTTCCTTGTTGACCTTCTCCAGGACGGTCTTCGGGGCCCCGTCGACCAGGTCCTTGGCCTCCTTCAGGCCGAGGTTGGTCAGGGTGCGCACCTCCTTGATGACCTGGATCTTCTTCTCGCCGGCAGCCTCGAGGATGACGTCGAACTCGTCCTGCTCCTCCTCGGCGGCGGCCGGAGCGGCCGGACCGCCCGGAGCGGCGGCGGCAACAGCAGCAACCGGCGCGGCCGCGGTGACGTCGAAGGTCTCCTCGAACTGCTTCACGAACTCCGACAACTCGAGCAGCGTCATCTCCTTGAACGCGTCGAGCAGATCGTCGGTGGACAGCTTCGCCATGATTGGCGTCCTTTCTCGGTAGTACAGGCCGGGTCAGCCGGCAGGGTGGGTAATTACTCCGCCGGCTCGGCGGGAGTCTCGGTGGTGTCGCTCGCCTCGGCAGCAGCAACCGGCGTGTCGGTGGCCGCCTCGTTGCTGGCGGCCTCGTTGCTGGCCGCCTCGTTGCTGGCGGCCTCGTTGCTGGCGGCCTCGTCGTTGGCGGGCGCGTCCGTGGCCTCAGCCGACGTAGGCGCGTCGGCAGAAGCGGGCTTGGTCTCCTCGAGCGCCTTGGCCAATCGGGCCATCTGCGACAGCGGAGCCTGGAACAGACCGGCGGCGCGGGTCGGGAGCGCCTTGAGGGCACCCGCGAGCTTGGCCAACAGGACCTCGCGGGGCTCGAGGTCAGCAATCTTGGTGACCTCACCGGCGCTGAGCGCCTTGCCGTCGAGGACACCGCCCTTGATGACCAGCAGCGGGTTACCTCGGGCAAACTCGCGTAGTCCCTTGGCCGCCTCGACCGGGTCGCCCTTGACGAACGCGATCGCAGTTGGTCCGACGAGCAGGTCCTCGGAGATCGAGACGCCCGCATCGGCGGCGGCCCGCTTGGTCAGCGTGTTCTTCACGACGGCGTAGGTCGTTTCGCTGCCCAACGCGCGGCGCAGCTCGCTGATCTGCTTGACCGTCAATCCGCGATACTCGGTGATGACGGCGGCCGAGGAGTTGCTGAAGTGCTCGGTGATCTCGGCAACGGCACTGATCTTTTCTGTGCGCGACATGTTCCTCCTCTCGATCGTCTCGGGCCGGCTGCCGGAGCCCCTGGCGAAACGAGAAACGCCCCGGCGCAGGGCGCACGGGGCGGCTGGAATCGCCGAACCGTCCAACCTGCGCGGGCCGCTCCGGCGCTCCGGAGTCCTTGGGCCTCGTGCGCGCACGAGACAGCCAGCGGTCTTTGGTGTGGATCGCGCTCAAGACTACGCACCGCTACGCCGGCCGCCAAATCACGCCCGGGCAGCGGCGGCCGGGCGCCGTCGTCACGCTTGCAGATCGGTCACGTAGGCCAGTTCCGGCTGCGGCGTCGAAGGATCTGCGGCCAACGCACTCGACAACGTCGAAAAGGCAGCCGCCGGGGTCATGCTGGCGCAGCCGCTGTTGGCCGGTGCGCAAGCGGCCTGCGAGCTCAACGCCCCGACGAACTGCAGATGATCGGTGGCGCTGGCGCCGACGTGCGCGATCGCCGCCCACTGTTGAGCCTGAATGGGCAGGTAGATCTGCGGAAGCGCGACGATTCGGCCGGGCGCGATGCCATGGGCGAGGGCGTAGTACTGCGCCGGTGTCCACGTCTTGGTCGATCCGAGATCATCGATCACCGGCTGGCACGCGGCCGCGGGCGTAGTGGGGCAGGCGTCGGCGGATCCGTTCTCCACCAACTGAGCATCGGTCGCGCTCAGATACGCGCGTTCCCACTGTTCAGCCTGCTCTTCAGTCCCGGCGAATCCGGCTTCGACATCGATCGCCCCCGCGATCGTGATGCCGGCAGGAGCGGCATGGGCGCGAACCGGCGCGATGACGGATGATGCCCAGTCGGTGCCCTTGCTCGTGGCGTCGTAGGAGAGGAAGTCGCCGTCGGTGCTCGTGCCGATGGCCAGCGTAGCCGCGCCGGGGCGGCAGGACGCCCACCCGTCGACGTAGCCGTCCAGGGCGGCCACGAGCTGCGAGTAGGACAGTCGCAGCTGGGTGCCGCTGAGCAGCACGCCGGGCGCCGCGGGCGACAGCGGTGCGTGCAGAGTTTGGGCCCCGACGTCGACGAGGGCCAGGACGGGCCCGGCCGGGTCGCTCGCGGCGGCATCGCCGCAGCCGTCGGCGAACAGTCGATCGGGGTCACCGCCGTCGCCATGCAGGTCGCGTAGGTATCTGCTTGTGGAGGCTTGCGGGGCCTGCTGCTCGAGGACATAGCCGATCACGACGGCGACGACGTCCGTGCGGCCCGCTGATCCGTTCAGCACGCTGAACCGACCGTCCCCGTCGACCGGTACCGCGACCATCGTCTGGCTGGCCCGACCGGCGTCGAAGCGGACAGTGGCCGACAACGGCGCCGGCCCGATGCCTTGGTACACGCTCAGGTATCCCGCCGACGACCCGGGCAGGACCGAGATCTGCAGCAGGACAGCCGCGACGTCGTCCGCGCGGACGCCGCCGACGCCGAGCACCGCGGCCGACGCCTCGGCCATCGGCGCCAGTGTGCCGGGCGTGCCCAGACCGACGCGGCTGTCGATGACCGGTGTGGGGGCCGTCGGCACGATTGCGCCGGCAGCGGTGGCTATTCCGCCGGTGACGTAACCGGTCACCGTGACGACGGCTAGGAGCGGTACCGAGGCGGCGTCCGTGATCGTGACGCCGCCGGGGCCGAGCTGGACGATCGTCTGGCCGGTCGTGCTCACGCCGGGCCCGAAGGACACCGTCGCGGGAGCGAGCCCGGCCGATCCGAGCGCGACCGTACCGGCGGCCGCGGGCGTCAGAACGCTCACCTCGACTGTGATCGCCCGCGCGTCGGCCGGAATGCCGGCAAGGCCCAAGGTTCGGGGTATGGCCGGGACCAGCGCGCCGGCGGGATCAGTGCGGGAATCGAGAGCCACCACGGGCCGTATCGGAACGAATCCACCGGCCGTTGCGCTCGGCTTCGCGACGTAACCCACGACGTCGGCGTAGACGTGCGTGCTGACGGTGGCCTCGTCGGTCACGGCGACGGCACCGGAGGAGTCGAGCGGCGCGAGCGTGAATCCGGAGGCGGCCTGAGCCATCGGGCCGCCACCGGGGAGCGGCCGGGCCGCGCTCGAGGGCGCGTGCACGTCCACCAACCCGATGGCGCCCGGATCGAGAACCTGGAGGTTGAGCACGACGGCGGCGACCCCACTGGCGGGTACTCCGGCGTGCCCGGCGACCGGCACCACTACGGTGGCGCCGGGAGCGATCGGACCCGAGGCGCCGGCATCGACGCGGGTGTCGAGCAGCGGGCTGGGAGCGGTCGCGACGAATCCCCCGAGTGCGGCCACGGCCAGCGTCGCGGCGCTGGTCGATACCGACGTCTTCGAGCCGGAGACTGAGCCGTTCACCTTCGCCTCCGCCGCCGATGACACCGTTCGCGACACTGCGGAGGACATCGCTGGCACGCCGACGGCCATGCCCGCGACGAGGGCGCCGCTACCGATCACCGCAGCGACCAGACGGCGTTGGGCCCCCATGGGCATGGCGGAAATGGTAACCCCGTAAACGAGAAACTTGCAGAAGACAAATCCGTCATAGGTTAACGGGGGTCAACAGAAAAATCAGCGCAATCTTCGTGTCGTGATCCGGCGCCCTGATTCCGACGCAGTCCGCGCACCGGCCGGTCACGCTCCGAATGCGACGAACGGCGTCGGCTCGTCCACGATCGCGACCGCTTCGGCCAGCGCCTCGGCCGGATCGCGGCCTGTGGACAAGCGCTGGTGATACAAGATCATCGCCTCGGCCGCGGCGGCGTCGCCGACCCGCGCGACGTCGCTGACAACCGTCCGAGTGCCGAGGTGCAACAGCACGCTGGTCAGCCCGAGCGCCTCGTCACCCGGCCGGATGGTGGCCATCCCGAGTTCGCAGGCCGAGAGCACGACGTGCGGCGCCGCGGCGGTCAGTTCGTGGGCGAACAGCGGCCCGTCGGCCAGCCGGATGGAACTGAACAGCGGGTTTTCCGTCTGGTGCTGGCCGTGGGCCGCGACGTGCACGACGGCCGAACTGGCCAGGGCCGCGGTCAGCGCCGCTCGGGTGGCCAACAGTACGGCCCGCGCATCGGCCCGGGACGCGGCGATCTGGCGGACTTCGTCCTCGGCGCGGGTCAGATCCGGTCCGGCCAGGGCCACCACCCCGCTGCCGGTGACCGGTCGGGCTCGGGCGGCCAGCCAGGCTGTCGCTGAGGGCGCGACGACGACGGGCACCCCGCGAAGCGATCGCATCGACATCCACGGCAAGGTCGTCAGTAGTCCGGTCGGGAGGATGACCAGACGTCGCCCGCCTATCGACAACGGTTGCAGCAGTACGTCGTCCAAACGGTGCAGCGCGCGCTCGAGGGACGCGCTCGCCGCGCCACGAATGGCCCGGGGCAAGCGGTCGTAAGCCAACAGGTCGAGGTCGGCACGCACGCGCCGGGCCAGCGCGTCGACCTCGCCACCGGTCCCCAACGCGACGCGTCGGATCCGGCCCGGTTCGACGACGACCGCGTACAAGCCTTCGTCCACTCGGATGTAAACCGCAAGTACGGCCGCGTCGTCCGTCACCGCCTGGCGGATCGCCGATACCGAAGCCGGCCGATCGGCGTGCCCGCCGCCGGGCAATCGCCAACTGCGCGCGCGAATCCGGTGCTCCAACTCGGTGCGCCGGGGCATCAGAGTGGCCAGCTGACTGGCATCCGCGCGGACCGTTTCGACAATCTGACGGAGCTCGGCGAGCAACGCGGCCGACTGCTCGTCCTCCGGAGCAGTGACCGGGCGCAGCCGGCTCGAAACGGCACGGCTTCGTTCGACCGCCGCAAGCACGGCGGCCGCTGTCCCGTGGCGAATCGCCAGGCCTACGTCCAACTCGGCCAGCCGACGGCCGTGCACCGCCCCGGCCGTTCGTAGATCGATCGCGCCGAAACTCGCTTGATACTTGGCCAGCTCCGTCAGGCCCGACACGGCGTGGCGTCGCGCGGCAGCGACGTCCCCCTCGGCCGCGTCCAGTCGCGCATGCAGGTAGTCGGCGTGCAAGCGAATCGAGATCGGCTCATTCGGACCGGCCGTACTCGTCAACAGCCGTGCGGCTCGATCGGTTTGCCCTTGCAGAAGCAGGCATTCCACGGCAACGAGCGCGGCGGTACGCGCGCGCAGCGACAGACCTTCGGTGGTGAGTTCGTCCATCAATCGCAACGCCACCGGCGCGAGCCGAGCCGCTGGGCGGCCATCGGCCAGATCGCCCTGCAACAACACCAGTTCGGCCGCCCGTCGCCACCGGGCATTGCCGCGGCGACGGAACCGATCACGCGAACGAGCTGCGAATCGCCGGGCCGCGGCTACGTCGCCGGCCAGCAGCGCGCATTCGGCGCGGGCGAGCTCGGTCTCGGCCAGGTCGTAGGCGGCGCGATCCCGGGCGAAGGTTGCCGCGGCTTCGGCGAGAGCCTCGTCGGCTTCAGCGGCCAGACCCGCCTCGATGAGCACGCGCGCCCGATCCAGACCGGACACACCCAGATTGATGCCGGCGCCGATCTCGACCGCCTCTTGCATGAGGTGCAGTCCCAGCGCCAACTCACCGGCGAGAAACTCCAAGTAGCCCAGATTGTGCGTCGCCATCGAGAGGAGCAACGGCAACTGGGCGGCCCGCGCTGCCGCGGCGCATCGGCTGAGGTCCTCGCGGGCCTCGCGCAATTTGCCCTGATGAAGGCGCACAGCTCCGCGGTTGAGCAGCACGTTGCAGCGCTCCAACGCCTCAGACGTCGAAAAGCTCTTTTCGGCCTCGTCGAATTCGACGACGGCATCGTCGAGCCGACCGGCGCGCAGCAGCAAAACGCCACGCTGGTTGTGCAGTGGGGTCAGATGAGCGGTGTCGGCGAGATCGGCGCCTAACTCGGCCGCCCGGCCGAGGATTACCAGACCGCCTTCGTAGCCGGCCAGTTCCGCCTCGGCCTTGGCCATTGTGATGAGAATGCGCAACAGCAACGGACCCGCCGCGCGGTCCGGGAAACCTGTCGCGTCGACCTCCAGCAACGCCATGGCTCGTCGCAACGTGCGTGATGCGATCAGCGGTCGCCCGGCCGAGTTCTCCGCGACGGCCCGCCCGTGCAGTTCCGCAGCGCGCTGAAGGCCGGACCGTTGACCGACCCCGCGCATGTCCTCAGGTTGTCATACCGGCCTGATCAGATCTCGATGGACGGAGTGATCACGGGCGGCTTGGCCGGATCGGTGCCCGAGCGCAGGACGAACTGCGCGAGTCCGCGCGGCACGTCGTCGAACACGAATCGACCGTCCTCGTCGGCGACGACGGTCCGGTCGGCACCCTCGGTACGCAACTCGACGCGCACGCCCGCACCCGGCGCGGCCCACCCGTCGAGCCGCACGCGTTCGGCCCCGGCCGGCGTGATCGTGACCATCGTGGTCAGGCTCGGACTCGTGAACGTGACGGTCTGCACCTCGGTGGCCCCCGGTTCAGCACCTCCGCGCGCACCGACCAGTTCGGACTCCAAGCGCTGCAGCTTTGCGATCTCGGCATGCAAGGCGTCGAGGGTCATGTCGAACTGGATGCGTTCGACCAACCCGTCGGGCACGGGATCGGCCAGATCGTAGAGCGCGGCGACACGGCGCAAGGTCGCGATGTCATCGACGTCCAGTTCGGCGGCGGCCAAGGTGTCGATGCTGGGCATCGAGTCGTCGGACATCAGACCTCCCATTGGGGATCGGCGATCAGTTGTGCCCGCAGCTTGGCCAGACAACGTCCGCGCGTCGGACCGATGCTGCCGACCGGCATACCCAACGCGGACGCGAGCATCGCGTAGTCAGGACGGTCGGCGAAGGCGATCACCCGTAGCAGTTCACGGCATCGCTGCGACAACTGCGAGATGTGGTTCCACAGCGCGCTCTGGCCGGCTTCACGCACGACGGTCGGCTCCGGAGCCGCGTCAGTCGGGGCGATCAGATCATCGGCTTCGAAATCCTGCGGGTCGACTCGACGTTCCGCCTTGACGGTTCGCCAGGCTTCCCGCCGGGCGGTGACGACCAGCCACTGCAACACCGCACGCGGATCGCTGATCGCGTCGGCGTTGCGTACCAGAGCGAGCCACGCCGCCTGGATGACGTCTTCGGCCGAACTCTGCGGCACGTTCTGCGCCCGCACCGTGTGCCAGAGGATCGGTGTCACCAGCGACACCAGTTCACCCATTCGCGCTCGGTCACCGTTGCGGAACGCGTCGAACAGCACGCCGGCGCGAACGGCCAGCGTGTCGGGCGCGGGATCGACGGCGATCACGTCGTCATCTCCGGGACGCGCTCGCGCACCGAGGCCCAACCACGCCCGAGGCAGCTGTCCCGATCGACCGGGTCGAGGCCGGTCAGCGGCAGCACGCCGGGATCGGGCTGGGCCGCGTCGAGCATCTGCTGGGCTAGCTCCGCGGCCAGGATCGGCGCCGCGAACGACGTCCCGCTCCACGTGCCGAAACCGCTGCTGAAATCGTCGGGATCGATCGTGCCTCGTTCGCCGTCGCCGGCCACATACACCGCCACCGACGAACGCTGCGAGCCGTTGAGGGTTACCGGGAACGTACTGACCAGATCGGCGCCGCGGCGGTGGCACTTTACCCATTCGCCGGCATTACTGAACAACGCGATCGTTTGGCCGTCCGGGTTCAGGGCGCCCACGCTGACCAACGGGACCTGCGACTGCGTAGGCGCGGTGACCAGTCCCAGACTCCACGGCGTGAACGCCGCCGGGTACATGCAGCGATAGGTCGTGTCGTTGCCGGCGGCTGCGACAACGGCGACACCTCGTTGGGCCAGCGCGGACAACGTGCCCAGCAGGAGATGATCGAACTTCACGTCCTGTGGCTGCTCGTGGTAATAGCCGAGCGAGATCGAAACGACGTCGACGATCTCGTCGACGTTGCCTGACTGTTGTGCGGCGACCTGCCGGATGTAGAGCTGGTTGAGGGTTTTCAACAGCTCGGATTCCCGCACGACACCGTCACTGTCCATGATTCGCAGCGCCAGGATGTCCGCGTCGGGGCAGATCTGGCGGATCAATCCGGCGATGAACGTGCCGTGGCCGGAATCGGAGTCGAGGGTGCCGAGCAACGGGTCGTCGACGACACCGGTGCGCTCGGGATCTGTCGTGGGATCGGTCAAGCCGATCGGCTTGCCGTCGTAGTACACGTGCCGCTTGACGATCGGGTACCGGAGCCAGTCGTGCTTGCCGGCCCCGGTGTCGAGAACCGCGACGACCGGGCGGCGACCGGTGATCTCGTGACGGTGCGGAGCCGGACCGAGCCACACGACCGGCGCGCGACCGCCCCATCCGGGCACGACATATTCGGCCGCGGGCGACCCGTTGACCATCGGGCTGCCATTGATCATCGGACTGCCGTTGATCATCGGGCTGGTGGCGGCGATCAGGTGATCGAGCGCGACATCCTGAAAGTGCGGGTCGTCGGCTTTCACCGAGGTGCGGTACTGCTGCAGCAGCGTCCACGCGTCGACCGGCGATACCAGGTCGTTCGGTGATTCGACCGGAGCGATCTTGACTGCGGTCACGGGCATCGGATAGCCGTCGACCTTGTTGCTCCGGGCGAACTCGTGCACGGCTTCGTGGGTCTGATCGACCTCGATGGTGTAGCCGAGCTTCGTCGCGGCGGTCCGAAGCGCGGACAGACCCGGACTGTCCGGACCGACCCCCCGCACCAGGACCTGATCGGCGATGTACACCGTCGACAGCGGCACCGGCTGGCCCGGCGCGCGGACGGCTGTTTGCGGGTTGAGGACACGGGCGTTGTAGCGCTCGAGGATGTCCGGCGGTGGCCCGAGAACCAGATCGCGCGACACCGGCGCCGGCCGGCGGCAGGGGCGAGCGCCATTGCGGGAATCAGCGCCATTGCGGGAATCGGCGCCAGAGCGTGAATGGGCGCCAGAGCGTGAATCATTGTCGGCGGAAGTCGGAGGGGGGTTCTCCGAGTCGTTCATGAGCCACCTCGGTGGGCAATCGGGAAATGACCGGCGATGCGGAGCGTAGGGCGCGCGGCCGGGCCGCCACCAGTCGTGTTGATCATCGTGTCGGTCATTGCGTTGATCAGGAGTTGGCCGCGAACACCCTGATACACCGGCCCGCAGCCGAACGCGCAGGAAAAATATCGCCGGCCGGGTATCAGGAGGCGAACCCGATGCTCCTGCTCAGCGTGTGGATGAGGGACCACACACGTCGACCGCTGCCGATCACGCTGCTTCCGGCGCACGTGATCGTCAGGCGGCTCCGACTCGGAGCGGTCCGGATATCGGGGGGAACCGGCCGCAGGGGGCCGAGACGGTGCCGCACCCGGGCGCGGGGCACGCCGGCACGTGCGGTCCCGCGCCCGGGCTAAATACGGCGGAGACAGAACGAGGCCGCCCCGGTCAATGGAGGGGCGGCCTCGTTCGTGTCCCGCGGGACGCGGCGGATCAGACGGCCGGCGCATCCTCCAGCATGTTGCGCGTGCGGTTGGGGTCGACCGGGATACCCGGGCCCATCGTCGTCGAGAAGGTGACCTTCTTGACGTACTTGCCTTTGGAGGCCGACGGCTTGGCCCGCACGACCTCGTCGAGGGCGGCGGCATAGTTCTCGACGAGCTGCTGCTCGCTGAACGACGCCTTTCCGATCACCAGGTGCAGGTTGGACTGCTTGTCGACGCGGAAGCTCACCTTGCCACCCTTGATATCGGTGACGGCCTTGCCGACGTCCGGGGTGACCGTGCCGGTCTTCGGGTTGGGCATGAGCCCGCGGGGACCGAGGACCCGGGCGATGCGTCCGACCTTGGCCATCTGATCGGGTGTCGCGATGGCGGCGTCGAAATCGAGGAACCCCTCTTGGATAGCGGCGATCAGATCGTCGCTTCCGACCCGATCGGCTCCGGCGGCCTCGGCCTCGGCGGCCTTGTCACCCGTCGCGAAGACGATCACGCGCGCCGTCTTGCCGGTGCCGTGCGGCAGGCTGACGGTGCCGCGCACCATCTGGTCGGCCTTGCGCGGGTCGACGCCGAGCCGCAGCGCCACCTCGACGGTGCCGTCGAACTTGGTCGGCGAGGACTGCTTGGCGATCGTCGCCGCCTCGAGCGGGCTGTAGATCCGCCCCTCTTCGACGAGCTCGGCGGCCTTGCGATAACCCTTGCTGTGTTTGGTCATGCTTGCTCCTGTACTACTCGTGGTGCTGACGGGCGCCGGCCTTCGGCGTCCTCCCACTCGCCCCTCCCAGCGGCGGCTGACCGCCGGCGTCGTCAGTCGACGACGGTGATGCCCATCGACCGGGCCGTGCCGGCGATGATCTTCGCCGCGTGGTCGACGTCGTTGGCGTTCAGGTCTTCCATCTTCGTCTGGGCGATCTCGCGCAGCTGAGCCTGGGTGACCGTCGCGACCTTGGTCTTGTGCGGCTCGCCGCTGCCCTTCTCGACTCCGGCGGCCGCCAGCAGCAGCCGCGCCGCCGGCGGCGTCTTGGTCACGAAGGTGAACGAGCGGTCCTCGTACACCGAGATCTCGACGGGCACGATCTGGCCCCGCTGCGCCTCGGTGGCCGCGTTGTACTGCTTGCAGAACTCCATGATGTTGACGCCGTGCTGGCCGAGCGCGGGGCCGACCGGCGGGGCCGGGTTGGCGGCGCCCGCCTTGATCTGCAACTTGATGATCGCGGCGAGCTTCTTCTTGGGAGGCATGACTTCTCTTCTTCTCGACTGGACTGACTTAGATCTTGGAAACCTGGCTGAACGACAACTCGACCGGCGTCTCGCGTCCGAAGATGGATACGAGGACCTGGAGCTTCTGGTGCAACGGGTCGATCTCGCTGATCGTGGCCGGCAGCGTGGCGAACGGCCCGTCCATGACGGTGACCGACTCGCCGACCTGGTAGTCGACGACCTCGACCTTGGGCTTCTCGGCGCCGCCGCTGCCCTTGCCCGAGGCCACGGCCGCGGCCTTCTGAGTGGTCGGCGCGAGGATCTTGACGACCTCGTCCAGGCTCAACGGCGAGGGCCGCGAGGTGGCGCCCACGAATCCGGTCACGCCGGGCGTGTTCCGCACCGCGCCCCAGGACTCGTCGTTGAGATCCATCCGCACCAGGATGTAGCCGGGAAACACCTTGCGCTGGACCTGCTGGCGCTTCCCGTTCTTTATTTCGATTACCTCCTCGGTCGGAACCTCGACCTGGAAGATGTAGTCCTCCATATCGAGCGAGGAGATCCGGCTCTCGAGGTTGGTCTTCACCTTGTTCTCGTAGCCGGCGTAGCTGTGGACGACGTACCAGTCGCCGAAGGCCGTGCGCAGCTCGCGTCGCAGCGCCTCGACCGGGTCCTCCTCTTCGCCTTCGGCATCGGCATCGGCCGGCACCGATCCGGACTCGACCGATTCACCCTGCGCTTGGCCCGACTCGACCTCGGCCAGCTCACCGGGCGCGAACACCTGATATTCGGCGTCCTCGCGGGCGGGCGTCGCGTCGCCGAGCGCGGCGAGCAGGTCGGCGGCCCCCTCGGCCGAGTCGCCGGTGTCCGTATCGCCGTCGGAGGAGCCGGCCTCGTCGGCCGAGGCACCGAGCATGCGCGCCGCGTCGGCGACGCTGGTGGGCTCCTGCGCCTCGTCGGGACGGCTGTCCTCGGTGGGGGCGTGGTCGAATTCGGACACAGTCTCTCTTCCTTGCTCGTTCATCACTGCGGGGTCGGACGACTCGCCGGGGCGAGCGCCGGGCTCAGCCGAAGGCCCAGAGCACCAGCTTGGCGAAGCCGACGTCCAGACCGGCCACCAACGCGACCATGATCACGACGAACACGATGACGACGGCGGTATAGGTGCCCAGCTCCTTCCGGGAGGGCCAGAGCACCTTGCGCATCTCGGAGATGACCTCGCGCAGGAAGCGACCGAGTCGTCCCCCCCGGCCGCCGCCCGTGGGACGGGCGGAGGCGGTCTCGGTGCGTGTCGCGGTCACGCTGACTCCTCTCCGTCGCATCGCCGATAATGGCTGACAGCCACCGTCAACGACGCTGTGGTGCCGGCCCGGTCGGTCGGCACCGTCTGCGCAGGGGCGACAGGACTCGAACCTGCAACCGCCGGTTTTGGAGACCGGAGCTCTGCCAAATTGAGCTACTCCCCTTCCGGACAAGAGTTTAGGGGAGGCTTTCGGTCGGAACGTCGACGCGAATGCCGATATCCACGGTCTCGACATCCGGCGCAGCGGACCGCATACGCTTCGTTCGTCATGACATCCCACACCGTCTACCGGACGTTCAACACATCTCGCCGGCGCGAGTTCGTGCG
>JAFAWL010000094.1 GCA_019241805.1 Actinomycetota bacterium | reverse complement strand
ACGCAGTCCGTCGTGATCGACGCCGCACCGGCGCAGATCATGTCGGTCATCGCCGACTTCGCGGCCTATCCGAGTTGGGCGGCCTCGGTTAAGAGCGCTGACGTGCTGGAGCGTTTCGAGGACGGCCGGGCTCGGACGGTCACGTTCGTCATCGACGCGGGCATGGTCAAGGACACCTACACCCTGCAATACGAGTGGTCCGACGACGACCGGGTCGACTGGCACCTGATCAAGGGCCAGATGCAGCGAGCCCAGCAGGGCTCCTACGTGTTGGCGCGTGACGGGTCCGGCGCGACCGAAGTGACCTATTCGCTGAGCGTGGACCTCGCCATTCCGATGCTCGGAATGCTCAAGCGCAAGGCCGAGAAGGTGGTCATGGACACCGCCCTGAAGGAATTGAAGAAGCGCGTCGAGCAGACCGCACGTTGATGCGGCTGCTGCTATTCACCGGGAAGGGCGGCGTCGGCAAGACGACCGCCGCCTGCGCCACCGCGCTGCGTTGCGCGGATCGCGGCCGCAAGACGCTGCTGGTATCCGGCGATCCGGCCCACTCGGTGGCCGACGCGCTCGGCCGGCCGCTCACGGACGGGCCCCTGGAAGTCGCGGACGGCCTGTGGGCGGCCCAACTCGACACCCAGCATCGACTCGAGTCGGCCTGGCGCGAGGTGGAGGAGTACCTGCTCAGGTTGCTCGATCAGTCCGGCGTCGACGCGGTGCTCGCCGAGGAACTGGCCGTGCTGCCGGGAATCGACGAGGTCCTGACCCTGCTGGCCGTGCGCGACCTCGCCGCCCAGGGGACGTGGGACACGATCGTGCTCGACTGCGCTCCGACCGCCGAGACGCTGCGCCTGCTCGCCCTGCCGGAGGCGTTGGGGTGGTACCTGGACCGGATCCTGCCGGCCCAACGGCGCTTGGCGCAGGGACTGCGCCCACTTGCGGGCCTGCTGGGTCGAGGTGATGCCATCCCGCCGGACGGGCTGTTCGCGGCCGTGCTTCGGCTCGCCGACGAGATGGCCTCGGTCCGGGCGCTACTGTCCGCCGACTCGACCTCGGTTCGTCTGGTGCTGACGCCGGAAGCGGTCGTGGTGGCCGAAGCGCGGCGCACCCTGACCGCACTCGCGCTCTACGGCTACCGGGTCGACGCACTGATCGCAAACCGCGTCTTTCCGACCGGCGACGACGAGTGGCGCTCGGGCTGGGTCACGGCACAACAGCGGCAACTCGCCCTCATGCGAAGCGCCGCCGGGTCGACGCCGGTCGGGGAACTGGAATATCTGGCCACCGAGCCGATCGGCCCGGACGCCTTGCGAGCGGTGGCGGCAAAGCTTTACGGCGAACTACCAGGGGACGACCCAGCGGCGCCGGCACCGGTGACTGAGTCGCTTCGCGTCGAGCGCGACGGTGCACAGTTCGTGCTCCGGCTCGACCTCCCGCTGTCCGGGGACGAGACGGTCGACGTCGTGCGGGCCGGCGACACCCTGGTGGTCACCGTCGATGCCCTACGCCGCGTCGTCGCGTTGCCCAGCGTGCTGCGCCGCTGCGAGGTGGTTTCCGGGGTTCGCGAGGACACCGGGGTGAGCGTGCGGTTCGTGCCTGACCCGGGACTGTGGCCGGAGCAAATTTTTCGGGCCGACCGGGAAGCGGCGCGGTGAACGGGACGCCGGCCGACGGCGGCGTCGGGTCGCTGGACGAGCTGATCGCTCGTCTGGTCGCGGCCTTGCCGGCACGAGCCCGTTCGAGCGTGGCCGGGTTGGATCGGGCACGGGTCCTCGAGATGGCGGCGGCTGTGATCGGGGTACTCGGTGAACTGGCTGAGACCCTCACCGCCGCCTTGGCCGACCGGGCCGCCACCGAGTGCGAGGATGCCGCCGGGGCCTCGACCCCGCCCCGACGACGCGTCGAACGGATCGAGCTGGGCCGGTCGCATCCGACGAGCCCGACGGGGGCCCGATGAGCCTGGCAATCGGTGTCGATATCGGCGGGACGAAGATCGCGGCCGGGGTGGTCGACGAGGCCGGCCGCATCGTCGAGCTCGAGCGCCGACCGACGCCGGGTCAGGATGTCGCGGCGACGGAGCAGACGATCGTCGACATCGTGCGTAGCCTGGCCACCCGCCACGACGTGGTTGCCGTCGGTATCGGCGCGGCGGGATGGATCGCACACGACCGCGCCACCGTGCTCTTCTCGCCCCATCTGGCCTGGCGCAATGAGCCGCTGCGGACCGCCCTGGCCGACCGGATCGCGCTGCCATTGGTGGTCGAGAACGACGGCAACGCCACCGCGTGGGCCGAGTACCGGTTCGGCGCGGCCAGGGACGCCGCCGTGGCTGCCAGTATCACGCTCGGCACCGGCATCGGTGGCGGCCTGGTCATCGACGGTCGGCTCTACCGCGGAGCCAACGGAGTCGGTTGCGAATACGGGCATGCGACCGTCGTACCGGACGGGCGGCGTTGCGCGTGTGGCAATCGCGGTTGCTGGGAGATGTATGCCTCGGGCACCGCGCTGGCCCACGACGCCCGAGAGTTGGCCGAGGTCGCGCCCGTCGCTGCCCATCGACTGCTGGAACTATCGGGCGGGTCGCTCGACGCGTTGACCGGTCCGTTGGTGACCGAGGCGGCGCGGGACGGCGACCCCGCGGCGGTCGAGATCTACACCCTGATGGGCCAGTGGCTCGGTCGGGGACTGGCCAATCTGGCGGCCGTCATCGATCCCGATGTCTTCGTCATCGGGGGTGGGGTCTCGCAGGCCGGGGACTTGCTGGTGGAGCCGGCCCGGTCGACGTTCGCCCGTTCGCTGACCGGGCGGGGGTTCCGGCCGGTCGCCCGCGTCGCACTGGCCGAGCTGGGTCCGCAGGCGGGCCTGGTCGGAGCGGCCGATCTGGCTCGCCGGGATCTCGAGCGGTTTCCGGTCGGGCAGATCACGTAGGGGCCGAGCCGGTAGGACGCTAGGTAGCGGGGCAAGATGACGCGCGTGCCGATCCTGCGACTGCTGAGTTACAACATCCGCTCCCTGCGCGACGATTCCGGCGCGGTCTCACGGGTCATCAGAGCCGCGCAACCGGACGTCGTGTGCATTCAGGAGGCGCCCCGCTTCTTCCGTTGGCGCGCCACCAGCGCCGCTATCGCTCGACGCAGCGGCATGGTCGTGGTCGGGGGCGGTCGTCCCGCGGCGGCGAACCTGATGCTGTCCAGCTTGGCGGTCGACGTGCGTGCGATTCAGGACGTGCTGTTCACCAAAGACCGCGGCCTGCATCAGCGGGGCACGAGCCTGGCCTCGCTCAGTCTGCTCGGGCGGCCTTTCGTCGTGGCCGGGACGCACTTGGACCTGGAGCCGGACCCCCGGCTGCGGCACGTCGCCGAACTGCATGCCGCGATAGATGCGTTCGCGCCCGTTGGAGTGCCGGCGATCGTGGCCGGTGACATCAACGAGACTCCTGACTCGCCGGCGTGGGCAGCGCTGGCTGCGCGCGGCGTGGATGCATTCGCCGCAGTCGGCTCGGGGGACGGCTTCACCTACAGTGCGCTTGCGCCGATGCGCCGAATTGACGGCGTGTTCGTCGCTCCGGAAGCGCGCGTAGTCAGTTGCCAGGTGCTCGACTCAGCCGACGTGCGGGTCGCCAGCGATCATCGCCCGGTGCTGGTCGAGATCGATCTCGGGGTCTGACGCGATGGGCCGGTCAGGCGCTGACCGCCCGGACCGTCCGGACCGCGCCGAGCCATCGCTCGAGCGGTAGCGAGCCCCGGCGCGCGGCTGTGATGCCGGCATCGAGCAGAACGGCGTAGGGAGTCTGCGCCAACTGGCTCACCTGAGGGCGGGCCAGGAAGGCCTCGCGCTCGTCTTCGCCGAATTCCATGGGATCGGTACCGGTCAATCGGCACCACAGTGAGAAAACCGTGTCTGATGCCGTCGTCATGCGAACGAGGGTCCGCGCGCGAGGTGACTGCTCAACCTCAGGTACATGTCGAGTCGGCAAACACTCAACGATCAGAGAATGGCGCCGTCGTCGTCCTCGTCGCTCGGACGCTCGCGCAGGCGCATCACGAGCAGCCCGGAGCCGAGCAGAATGCCGCCGACGCCGAGCAGGAACGTCAGATCGCCGGGCAGGCCCAGCCGGGAACCCACCGCCAGCAGTGCGATCGAAGCGAACAACACCAGCAGGGCGAAAACCGTGGCTATCGAAAGGCGCGGCAGCGGTGGTGGCGCGGGTGGGACGTAGTGCTCTTCATCGTTCGGGTCGTCGTCCTCGGTGCGGGGCGTCGGCGGTGGCACGAGCCGCGCGCGCCATTCGGCGTCCTCTCGGGCCAGGTCACGCTCGGCCGAGCGGATGGCCGCCACCGTGTCGACGTGCCAGTCGGCGATCATCGCGTCGAACTCGGCGTTCGGGTCCCGGCCGTCGAGCAGATCGGGCCGCAGCACCGGTTCGCGGACGGTCGCGGACTCGGCGGCGGCGATTTCGGGGGGTCCGGTTACGGTCGGGGTGGACCCGGTCGGAGCGGTCCCGGTCACCGCCGGCGGCCGTCGGGACACCGACGCGACGATCGTGCGCGCGTCGACGCGATCGACCGATGCGGCGTAGAGCCGGATTCGATCGTGATTATCGAGTGGTTCCACGAAGGCGGCGATGCGTGCTCGGCCCAGCGCATCGAGTACCGGGATCTCGAGCATGGGATCGATGTCGAGCAGCGGCACGAACGACTCGGCGTCGAGTCCGTTGCCGCGACGCGCGGCCAGCGACTTGGAGCGACGGTCGCGCTCGAAGGAGGTGTTCTCGTACCCGCTCACGCCGGGTCACCGACTGAGGAGCTGGTGTGCGTGCGGATGAACTCGACGCTGCCGTCGAAGATGCGCTGGGCGTCGTAGTCGAGCGTGGCGACGTGGTAGCTGTTCTCGAGGATGATCTCGTCGACGCGCGTGTTGCGGGCGCCTTCCACGA
>JAFAWL010000148.1 GCA_019241805.1 Actinomycetota bacterium | reverse complement strand
TGAAGTCGCCCGATGCCTGGTTGACCACCGAGTACGGTGAGCCGTCGGCCTGCGCGACATACCCCAGCGTGCCGCTTGCGTTGACCTGCTGGGACAGGGTCCCCCGGGTGACGGTCTGGGTCTGCACCGATGCAGCCGTCCCGGTATCCGCGGTCCTGCCCGGCGAGTTCTCGGTGCCAAACGGGTCGCTGGCCGCAAGCGCGACGGCAGCGACGATAACCAGGGCGCCGGCGAGGGCGAGCAGCGTCCGCCGGCGCCGGCGACTCGCGGGTGGCCGTGCGTCCGGTTGTGGCCCACCGGGAGTCTCAACGGGCGGCTGTTCGATGACGCTGCTCACCGCGATCAGCCGCCGACGCTCGAGGCGCCGCTGGGCAAAAGCGAGCGGCACTTCTGTATCGCTGACTGGAACGCCGGCGAGTTCGGGTTCACGCCGCCGCTGCCCCCCGGGATGAGTTCGGCTCCGTTGGACTGCGGATCGGGCATGTTCGGCACCCCGTTCTTGCGCATACAGTTGACGAACTGCAACACCTTGTTCTGATTGCCGGTGCTTTGGGTGGAGCCGCTCTGGAAGCCGGCTGGCTCGAGCGACTTGCATTTCGAGAGCGCGGTCTGGAACGCCGAGGAGGTGGGATCCAGGTCGCTGCCCTTGGTCACCTTCAGCGTGATCTGCCCGTTGGCGCTCGGGTCCGGGAAGTCGGGCACACCGTTGGCGCGCATGCACCGAGAGAACTTCGCGGCCTGGCTGGAGTTGGCTGTCGAGTCTGGGCCCCCCGATCCTCCGGATGCGGCCTGACTCGTGCCGCTCGATGAGTTGCCCGCTGAATCTGACGAATTGTTGGAGGAGCCGCCGCAGGCGGCCAACAGCAGTACAGCGCAAGCCAACCCCGCGATCGCCAGGGCGGCGCGACGGGCTCGGCTCGCGCATGGGTCCGGGGCCCGACTGCGCTCGTGGCGCTTGGGCTCGATCGTCTTAGGCATTCGTACGGTCTCCTTCAGAGTGGTGGTCGATCCTCTGCTGAGGCGTTGTACGAAACGGCCGGTCACACAGCAGTCATGGAGGTCTGTGACCGTTTTATGACCGTCAACCCGCCATCCTGACGGGGACGCCCTGGGGCGCCGAAGCGGCGACCGGCCGGCCCAACTGATTAGACGAGATGAGGCGATGAGAGTCCTGGTGGTCGAGGATCACGCGGAGCTGGCCGAATCGGTCGCACGAATGCTGCGCCGGGACGGAATCGCAGCCGATGTCGCACTGGACGGCGAGGAGGCCCTATTGCGCACGGGCGTGGTCGATTACGACGTGGTCGTGCTGGACCGCGACCTTCCGCGCCTGCATGGCGACGAGGTATGTCGCACGCTGGTCGCGAAGGCCAGCCAAGCGAAGGTGCTGATGCTGACCGCCTCGGGCACGGTTGCCGACCGAGTCGAGGGGCTCAGCCTCGGCGCCGACGACTACCTGCCAAAGCCGTTCGCGCACGCCGAGCTGATCGCCCGGATACGAGCGCTCGCGCGCCGCTCGCAGCCGCCGTCGGCACCGATCCTCGCGCACGACGACCTGCGGCTGGACACCGGCCAGCGATTCGCGACCCGCGCCGGACAGCGCGTGCCGCTCCATCCAAAGGAGCTCGCCGTGCTCGAATACCTGCTCGCCGCCCAAGGCCGCGTCGTCTCGGCCGAGGAGCTACCTCAACGGGTGTGGGACGAGGCGACCGACCCGTTCACCACGACGGTCAAGTCAACGATCAACCGTCTGCGAGCCAAGCTCGGCGATCCACCCGTGATCCAGACCGTGCATGGCGGCTACCGGATCTGACCATGCGGACCGTCTCGCTTTCGGAGCTCGCTTCACGTTCGCTGCTGCGAGTCCCGTCACGAACGGTTCGGCTGCGTCTCACACTCTTCTACAGCGGCCTGTTTCTCTTCTCCGGTGCTGCGCTGCTTGCGACCACCTACCTGCTGGTCCGCCGTGCGACCGGTCCGACCGTAGTCATCAAGAACGGCAAGGCCGGCAGCCAACCGATCAGCGGCGCCGCGGCCGGCCAGTACCTCTCGAACTCTCGCCTCCCGCACAACCTGCCCTCATACGCTCAGCAAGCTCGAGCCCAAGCCGTCCACGACCACGCCGCCGAGCTTCACCAGCTCTTAATCCAGTCCGGGATCGCGCTTGCGATCATGACCGTCGCCTCGATTGCGCTCGGCTGGCTGGTCTCCGGACGCGTCCTCCGTCCGCTGCGCACGATCACTGCCACCACCCGGCAGATCTCCGAGCGCAACCTCCACGAACGACTCGCCCTCGGCGGTCCGGCCGACGAGCTCAAAGACCTCGCGGACACCGTCGACGGGCTACTCGCCCGGCTGGAGTCCGCGTTCGGCGCCCAACGTCGATTCGTTGCCAACGCCGCGCACGAGCTCCGGACGCCGCTCACGCTGCTGCGCGCGCTGCTGGAAGAGACGCTCACCGACCCGTCCGCCACGATTGACTCATTCCGCGCGACCTCACGGCGGCTGCTCGCGCTCGGCCAGGAGCAGGAGCGCCTCATCGAGGCGCTCCTCACGCTCGCCTCAAGCGAGCGCGGGCTCGACCACCAAGAGCCCTTCGATCTCTCTGTGATCGTCGACACGATCCTGCTCAGACCGCAGCCAGATATCGAACGCCTCGACCTGCAAATCGACGCCAGCATAGAACCCGCTCCCATCACCGGTGACCCAGCACTCGCCGAGCGCCTCGTCCGCAACCTCATCGACAACGCCATCCGTCACAACATCGCCGACGGCACCGTGCAGGTCAGCACCGGAACCATGAACGGACAAGCCTTCCTAACGGTGATCAACACCGGACCCATCATCCCCGACGGCGAGGCCGCGCGGCTGTTCGAGCCCTTCCAACGACTCGCGCCTGACCGCACAGCACAGAGTAACGGACACCACGGGCTAGGCCTCTCGATCGTTCAAGCCATCGCCACCGCGCACAACGCAACCATCGCCGCACACACCCAGCGGGACGGCGGCCTCTCGATCATGGTCAGCTTTCCGCAATCTCACGAATCACAGGAGGACACACGGGCGAACGAGCCAGCAGCCGAGCAACACCACGATCCCCACGTCCACTCAGGCGTCACGCCCACGGCCAAACGCGACACGCGGGTCGGGTAACCCAGGCGGCATTCCCGTCAGAGCGTGACCCACCACGGCCACCACGGACATGGATTGCGGGCTTGTTCACGGATCGGACGCCGAGCGCTCGATCTACGCAGGCGAGCCTTACGCGCAACCAGTGCTACCTAGGTAATGTCAGCGGGATGTCAGCCATTGATCTGCCAGTGAACGATCCGCGTAGGCCGCTGGTCGGCCGGGCTGTTCTCAGCACACTCGCGCTGGCCGCGCTCTTCTTCGTTTTCACGTTGCCGACACCCAGGCTGCCGACGATGTGGGTTCACGGACCATGGACTGTTGACCCTTACCACGTCGTGGTGTCCTTCGCTGTTCCCTTCGCGACTCTCCTCGCACTAACTTCCGGGTTCCGGGTACCGTTGTGCCGTCGGGACGCGCCATTGCCGGTGCGCCGGACGCGGGATCTGCTGCGCGCGAGCCGGCTGATCCTCGCGGTCGTC
>JAFAWL010000366.1 GCA_019241805.1 Actinomycetota bacterium | reverse complement strand
CGCGAAGGGCGAGGTGCTCTCGGTCGCGTTCGCCGGTGAGGGCCAGCACCAGGACGCAGGCGCGAAGATGGTGCACGCCGCACCGCACACGTCGTCGACGATCGTGTCCAAGTCCGTCGCCCGGGGCGGTGGCCGCACGTCCTACCGCGGCCTCGTGCAGGTCGAGCCGGGCGCACATCACAGTGCCTCGACGGTCAAGTGCGACGCGTTGCTGGTCGACACCGTGAGCCGTTCGGACACCTACCCCTACGTCGACGTGCGCGAGGACGACGTGGCCATGGGCCACGAGGCGACCGTGTCGAAGGTGAGCGAGAACCAGTTGTTCTACCTGATGAGTCGCGGACTGACCGAGGACGAGGCGATGGCGATGGTCGTTCGTGGCTTCGTCGAGCCGATCGCCCGGGAACTGCCGATGGAGTACGCGCTGGAATTGAACCGGCTCATCGAACTGCAGATGGAAGGAGCGGTCGGCTGAGCATGACCGCCGCTGACGTCGAACCCCGCACCACGGCCACCGCCGGTGGCCCGGTGCTGGCCGGTGGGCACTCCCACGGCTTGCGCACGGGCACGCCGCCGGAGCGCTTCACTTCGCGCGATCCGGACGCCTTCGCGGTGCCGACCGGCCGCGAGGAGGAGTGGCGATTCACTCCGCTGCGCGCGATCCGCCCGCTGCTCCACCCGTTCGAGCCGACGACCGAGATCAGCGCGACCGTCGAGGCGCCGATCGGCGTCACGGCGGAATCCGTACCGAGCGCCGACCCGCGGGTCGGGCGCGTGCTCCAACCGGCCGACCGGGTGTCGGCGTTGGCGTTGGCCCGCACGCCGAACGCCTTCGTGGTAGTGATTCCGGCCGGCGTCGCGCTCGACGAGCCGGTCGTCGTGACCGGAAAGGCCACTCCGGGGACCACCTACGCGCATCTGGTGATCGAAGCCGGCGCAGGCTCGCGGGCCACTGTGGTCGTCGAATACACCGGCAGTGCGACCGTTGCCGAGAACGTCGAAATCCTCGTCGGCGACGGCGCGGCGCTCGAGGTCGTCACGGTGCACAACTGGGACGGCGACGCGATCCAACTGGCGGCGCAGTCCGCGCGGATCGGCCGCGACGGCCGGCTTGATGTGACCTCGGTGAACCTCGGCGGCAAGCTGGTGCGGCTGAACCCGAGCGTGCGTTTCGACGGGCCGGGTGGGCTCGTGCGGCTGCACGGGGTCTCCTTCGCCGGCGCCGGACAGCACCTGGAAACGCGCCTGTACGTCGATCACGGCGCGCCGGAGTGCACGTCGGACGTGCTGTACAAGAACGCTCTGCAGGGCGAGGGCGCGCGCACGGTCTGGATCGGGGATGTGCGCATCCGTCCTGCGGCGATCGGCACCAATACCTTCGAGCTCAACCGCAACCTGGTTCTCACCGACGGCGCCCGAGCCGATTCCGTGCCCAACCTGGAGATCGAGACGGGCGAGATCGCCGGCGCCGGACACGCCAGCGCCACGGGCCGCTTCGACGATCTGCAGCTGTTTTATCTGCAGGCGCGGGGTATCCCGGAGACCGAGGCCCGGCGGCTGGTCGTGCGGGGGTTCTTCGCCGACGTCGTCGAGCGGATCGCCGTACCGGACCTGCGCGAGCGGTTGATGCGAGCGATCGAGTCACGCCTCGAGGAACCGGCATGAGCACTCGGGTCTGTGCTGTGAGCGAGCTGCGTGACGACGAACCGTTGCGCGTCGAGCTGGCCGAGATCGACATAACGGTCGTGCGGACCGGCGACGAGATCTTCGCGATCGAAGACGTCTGTTCCCATGCTGATTTCCCGCTTTCGGACGGCGACGTCGAGGGCTGCACGATCGAGTGCGCCCTGCACGGTTCGCGTTTCGATCTGCGCACCGGCAAGCCGTCCGGGCCTCCGGCGACCGTGCCCGTTCCTGTCTATCCCGTCAGCGTCGTCGACGGGGACGTCTATATCGATGTGGAGAACGACTAGTCCATGAGCACCTTGGAAATTCGTGATTTGCACGTCCGTGTCGCCGGTGACGACGGCGCCGAGATCCTCAAGGGCGTCGATCTCACGGTCAGCTCGGGTCAGACCCACGCGATCATGGGCCCGAACGGCTCGGGTAAGTCGACGTTGGCGTACTCCATCGCCGGGCATCCGAAGTACACCGTCACCCAGGGCAGCGTGCTGCTGGACGGCGCCGACGTGCTGGCGATGACGGTCGACGAGCGGGCACGGGCCGGACTGTTCCTCGCGATGCAGTATCCGGTCGAGGTGCCCGGTGTCTCGGTGTCGAACTTCCTGCGGACCGCCGCGACCGCCGTGCGCGGCGAGGCACCGAAGCTACGCACCTGGGTGCGCGAGGTCAACGACGCGATGGGCGCGCTCGAGATGGATCGCAGCTTCGCCGAGCGCAGCGTCAACGAGGGCTTCTCCGGCGGCGAGAAGAAGCGGCACGAGATCCTGCAGATGACCCTGCTACAGCCCAAGATCGCGATCTTGGACGAGACCGCTTCGGGCCTGGACGTCGATGCTTTGCGCGTGGTGAGCGAGGGGGTCAATCGAGTACGGAACACCGGCATCGGCACGCTATTGATCACCCACTACACGCGCATCCTTCGTTATATCCAGCCGGACTTCGTGCACGTCTTCTTCGACGGGCGCATCGTCGAATCCGGTGGCGCGGAACTCGCGGCCCGGCTGGAGGACGAGGGTTACGCCCGCTTCGGAGTGAACGAGACCGCGTCGGCCTGAGTCGAACGCCGCAAGAGTCGAAGGAGGTGGCCGGGTGAGCCTGGACGTCGACGCGATCCGCAAGGACTTTCCGATCCTGGCCCGCGAGGTGCACGGTGTGCCGCTGGTGTACCTCGACAGCGCCAACAGCGCCCAGAAGCCCCAGGTGGTGATTGACGCCGAGGCCGAGCTGTACGCGGCCCACTACGCCAACGTGGCCCGCGCGGTGCACACGTTGGGGTCCGAGGCGACGGCCGCTTACGAGGGGGCGCGGGACAAGGTCGCACGCTTCCTCAATGCCGCCCGGCGCGAGGAAATCGTGTTCACCAAGAACATTTCCGAGGCACTGAACCTGCTCGCGTACGCGTTCTCCAACGCGGCCACGACGCCCGGGGCCGAACGCTTCCGCCTCGGACCGGGCGACGAGATCGTGGTCACCGAGATGGAGCACCACAGCAACCTCGTGCCCTGGCAGTTGCTGGCGCAGCGAACCGGGGCCACGTTCAAGTGGATCCCGATCGACGACGAGGGCCGGCTGATCGAGTCGGCCATCGACGAGGTGATCACCGACCGCACGAAGGTGGTCTCGTTCGTCTACCAGTCCAATGCCCTCGGCACGATCAACCCGGTTGAGCGCCTGGTCGCGCGGGCCCGGGCGGTCGGTGCGATTTCGATCATCGATGCGGCCCAGGCGGCGCCCCATCTGCCGCTCGACGTCCAGGCGATCGGTGCCGATTTCCTCGGCTTCACCGGCCATAAGGTCTACGGTCCGAGCGGGGTCGGCGTCCTGTGGGGGCGCTACGACCTGCTGGCAAAACTGCCTCCCTTCTTGGGCGGCGGCGAGATGATCGAGACCGTCGACATGACCGGTTCGACCTTTGCCGAGCCGCCACACCGCTTCGAGGCCGGCACGCCGATGATCGCTCAGGCGGTCGCGCTGGGAACGGCGGTCGACTACCTCACGGGCCTCGGTCTGGCCGACATCCGCGAACACGAGCACCGGCTGGTCGGGCACGCGTTGGAGTCCTTGTCGGCCGTCCCCGGTGTACGCATCATCGGTCCCACGACCAACGTCGACCGCGGAGCCACGATCTCGTTCACCGTGGACGGAATCCACCCGCACGACGTGGCCCAATTGCTCGACGAGCGGGGCATCGCGGTGCGGGCCGGCCACCACTGCGCGCGCCCCGTCTGCGTCCGTTACGGCATCCTTGCGACCACGCGGGCCTCGTTCGGCGTGTACACGACCATGGCCGAGGTCGACGCGCTGGTCGAGGGACTAGACGCCGTCCGCGCGATGTTTGGATGAGTATGAGCGCACCAGTGGACTCGATGTATCAAGAGATCATCATCGATCACTACAAGCACCCGCAGCACCACGGCCGGATCGAGCCCTTCGACGCCGAAGTACACCACGTCAATCCGACCTGTGGCGACGAGGTGACGCTACGGGTTCAGATCGGCGACGGCGTGATCCACGACCTCGGCTGGGTCGGCGAGGGCTGCTCCATCAGTCAGGCTTCCACCTCTGTCATGAGCGGCCTGGTCGTCGGCAAGCCGGTCGACGAGGCGATGCGGTTGTCGGAGACATTCCTGGCGCTGATGCAATCGCGCGGTGAGAACCCGTTGGACGAGGGGGAGTTGGACGGACTCCAGGACGCCGTCGCGTTCGAGGGCGTGTCCAAGTACCCCGCGCGCGTTAAGTGCGCGCTGTTGGGCTGGATGGCGATGAAGGGCGCGGTGGCCGAGGCCGCCGGTACCGCCCGAGGTTCTGATGCGATTGCCGAGGAGACACGATGACCGAGCTCGCTTCCGCCCCGACCCGGGACGAGATCGAGGAGGCCATGCGCGACGTCGTCGACCCGGAACTCGGGATCAACGTCGTCGATCTGGGACTCGTCTACGACGTCCAGATCGAGCCGAACGGCGGCGCCGAGCAGCCGGTTGTGACGTTGGACATGACGCTCACATCAGCCGCGTGCCCCCTGACGGATGTCATCGAGGATCAGGCCAGCGCGGCGCTCACTGGCGGTCCGAAGCCGCTGGCAAGCGAGGTCCGGATCAACTGGGTCTGGATGCCCCCGTGGGGCCCGGACAAGATCACCGATGAAGGCCGGGAGCAATTGCGGGCACTGGGCTTCAACGTCTGAGTCGGCCCTCGTCGCCGATTCAGGAGTGCGCCAAAAATGATCACTGCCACCGGGCTGGAGTTGCGCGCGGGCGCGCGAATCCTGCTGGAACCAACGACACTGCGTGTTCAGCCGGGCGACCGCATCGGGTTGGTCGGACGCAATGGCGCCGGCAAGACCACCGCGTTGCGGGTGTTGGCCGGTGAATCGGCGCCCCACACAGGACAGCTGAGCCGGCGTGGCCCGGTCGGCTACCTGCCTCAGGACCCGCGCACCGGCGAGCTGAGCATGACCGCGGCCGATCGGGTCTTGTCGGCGCGTGGCCTCGACCAACTCGTCGCCGACATCGCCAAGGTCCAGGTCCAGTTGGCCGAGCAGCCCGACGACGACGCGCTCGTGCGCCGCTACGGAAACCTCGAGGAAGCGTTCGCCG
>JAFAWL010000167.1 GCA_019241805.1 Actinomycetota bacterium | reverse complement strand
GGGGTAGTGGGGGGTGCTGTGCACACCGACGTTGACCGGCGGGCAGGTCAAGCCCCGCCCGAGGATCCGGGCACCGCCGTCATCTCCGTCGCCATCGCCGTCGCCACGGGCGCCGCGGCCACTTACTCGAGTCACCGAGAAGGTCTGCGGCCGGTTCCAGTTCGGGTCGGTCGGAGACGAGATCGGCCCGGTGTTGTAGAGAAACGTGTTCGGGTTACGAATCGTCGTCGTGAACCGAAATTGGAAGGTGATGTCAGCCCGAGCATCCCCACCATTGGCGATGTTGATCTCATACAGCACATCATCGGAGAACTCATTGAAGTTCGGCCCGCCGTAGGGCAGCTCGAACGGCATGAAGTTCGCGATCAATGTCACCGTGCCAGGTTTATCGGGACTGACGAAGGCGTAGACGTCCGTGTTGTCGGCGGACGGGTCTTTGGAAATCTCTGGTGCTTCGCGATGGGAGGACATACTCAGCCTTTCACGGCTCGGATAGGAGAGTCAGGTCAAACAACTGCGTGCCCGGTTGGCACCCGCTTAGCCGCGGCCGGCCTTAGCGAAAGCACTCGCGAGCCGTGCGACCAGCTGCTTGTCGGTGACCATGACCTCATGCCCCTCGACCATCAGCGCGACCTCACCCTTTTTGACGTCGTGGATGTAGGCGGCCATGGGACCCGCCGCACCGGTCGGCAACGCCACATCCTCCCGAACCGCCGTCGCGCCCGACGACCCCGGCGCGACGGCCAGCGCCGCCCCCGCCGCTGCGACCACTCCCGCCGTCGTCAGAAATCCCCGACGTGTTGTCGCTTCACTCATACGATCCCCCTCGCTCGACGATGGCGCAGCTACCAGCGCGGCAGCCGACCACACCCGTGGTCCACCTAACTATCGCATTCGAAGCCAAACCGAACTTGGTTCACCCCGCAGCAAAATTTTCTTGAATCGCACCGACCCAACACACGCCGTCAACCACTAATCGTTCTCAGCGTGCGGCGTCGCGGGACCGAGACGTTGTGCAACGGGGTCATTCAGCCCTACCCGAAAGGACGCCGGCGCCGAGGGGTGCCGCTGTCTGACCGAATCATGGAGCAACTACCGAACCCCGGCGGAGGGCATCATGCGGCATCACGCACGCAGAGCACGGCGCCGTCTGTCGTAGCGGACTGGTGTTCCCAGCACCCCGAGGCGGTCCACTCGATGACCGCAACCTCCTCTAGCGGCACTGGTACCCGGCACTGGACGCGGCGGGAGTCGCGCGTGGCCCCCTCCACGATCTTCGGCACACATACGCCAACTGGCTCATCCAGAACGGTGTGAGCCTCGAGGAGCGCGCGGCTTGCTAGGACACAGCTCGGAAGTGGTTACCGAGCGTTACGCCCAGGCGGCACGCATTACGGCAAAGCCCGCGCCGCCCCTCGCATGTCCCAAGAATATCCCACACCGCGGTCTGAAGGTCGTACCGAAGCGTCATCTGGCCCGTAATTGCTGTGGGCGATACTGGGATTGAACCAGTGACCCCTACCGTGTCAAGGTAGTGCTCTCCCACTGAGCTAATCGCCCCTATGTAGCAGCGGTGCTGCGATTGTGGTGCCGTCGAGAGGCGGCGGCGGGAATCGAACCCGCGTACAGGGCTTTGCAGGCCCTTGCCTAAGCCACTCGGCCACGCCGCCGGCGTCCGGCTCGTGTGCCTTGCCGGTCGAGCCATCTGATCATCGCTGGGCGCTGATCGAGGGCCACTCGAGCGGACGACGGGATTCGAACCCGCGACCCTCACCTTGGCAAGGTGATGCGCTACCAGCTGCGCTACGTCCGCGTGGCACGAGCATCCGAACCGGTTCGTGCCGGAGGTCGACTCTATCCGATCGGTCCAAGGCCTTCCAAACCCGCATCCATCCGCCGGCTCGCCACCACAAGTCGTTCTCCTAAGGCGACGCGACGCCGCTCGACCGGGCGAGCAACCGTCCCCAAAGCCGGCCGACGTCCCCCTGGAGTGCGGCCAGATCCCCGTCGTTGACGACGATCTCATCGGCCAAGGCCCGTCGCTGCTCGTCAGTGGCCTGGGCCGCGATCCGGGCTCGGGCGTCGGCCTCGGCCATGCCGCGTCCGGCCAGTCGGCGCAGCCGCGTCGGCAGCGACGCCTCGACCACGACGGCGAGGTCGTACGTCCCCGGCCAACCGGCCTCGGCCAGCAACGGGTAGTCGAAAACGACCACGCAGCCCACCGGCGCGGAGTCGATCAGCTCCTGCGAGCGCTGGAAGATCAGCGGGTGCAGGATCGCGTTCAGGTCCGTCCGGGCGGCCTCGTCCTCGAAGACGATCGCGGCGAGCGCCGGCCGGTCGAGGCGGCCGTCGGCCGTCCGCACCGCAGGACCGAAGCGCTCGATCACGCCGGCCAGCCCGGCGCTGCCCGGTTCGACCACCTCGCGCGCGACCGCGTCGGCGTCCACGACGACGGCACCGTGCGCGGCCAGCAACTGCGACACCGTGCTCTTGCCGCTGCCGACTCCCCCGGTGACGACGACGATCACGGCATTCACGCTATCGGGGCGCAAACGACGACGCGGACCGGGTGGACAGTCCACTCGGTCCGCATCGACGATCAACGATTAGCGGCCGGCCAGCTTCTCGCGCAGCGCCGCCAGCGCCTCGTCGGAGGCGAGCGAGCCACCGGCGTCGTCCGTGGTCTCCGACGAGTACGAGGTCGCCTCGCCGACCTCGGCCGCCGCGTCGGCGTCAGCCTTCTGCGCCTCACCGACCTGACGGCGGTGCGCCTCGAAGCGCTCGCGCGCGGCCGCGTAGCGCTTCTCCCACGCCTCGCGCTGCTCGTCGTAGCCCGGCAGCCATTCCTGCGTGTCGGGGTCGAAGCCCTCGGGGTAGATGTAATTGCCCTTGTCGTCGTACTGGGCTTCCATGCCGTAGTTGGCCGGGTCGAACGACTCCTCGGTGAGGGCGCCCTCATTGGCCTGCTTCAGCGACAGCGAGATGCGACGGCGTTCGAGGTCGATGTCGATGACCTTGACCACGAGCGAGTCGCCGACCTGCACGACCTGCTCCGGAATCTCGACGTGCCGCTCGGCCAACTCGGAGATGTGCACGAGACCCTCGATGCCGTCCTGCACTCGCACGAACGCACCGAAGGGCACCAGCTTGGTGACCCGGCCCGGCACGACCTGACCGATCTGGTGGGTCCGCGCGAACTGACGCCACGGGTCTTCCTGCGTCGCCTTGAGCGACAGCGACACCCGCTCGCGGTCGAGGTCGATGTCGAGAACCTCGACGGTGACCTCCTGGCCGACCTCGACGACCTCGCTCGGGTGATCGATGTGCTTCCACGACAGCTCGGACACGTGGACCAGACCGTCAACGCCACCAAGGTCGACGAACGCACCGAAGTTGACGATGCTTGACACGACGCCGTTGCGCACCTGGCCCTTGGCCAGCTTGTTCAGGAACTCGCTGCGCACCTCGGACTGCGTCTGCTCCAGCCACGCACGGCGCGAGAGCACGACGTTGTTCCGGTTCTTGTCGAGCTCGATGATCTTGGCTTCGAGCGTGCGGCCCACGTAGGGCTGTAGGTCACGCACGCGCCGCATCTCGACCAGCGACGCCGGCAGGAAGCCGCGCAGGCCGATGTCGATGATCAGGCCGCCCTTGACGACCTCGATGACCGTGCCCTCGACGACCTCGTCGTTCTCCTTCTTCTGCTCGATCGTGCCCCACGCCCGCTCGTACTGCGCGCGCTTCTTGGACAGGATGAGCCGGCCCTCCTTGTCCTCCTTCTGGAGAACCAGGGCCTCGATCTCGTCGCCGACGCTGACGACCTCGTTCGGGTCGACGTCGTGCTTGATCGACAGCTCGCGGGAGGGGATCACGCCTTCGGTCTTGTAGCCGATGTCGAGCAGAACTTCGTCGCGGTCGACCTTGACGATGGTGCCCTCGACGATGTCGCCGTCGTTGAAGTACTTGATGGTCTGATCGATGGCGGCGAGGAAGTCGTCCGCGTCACCGATGTCGTTGACGGCTACCTGCGGAGTCGTCGGAGCTGGGGCGAGAGAGGTCATGAAGTGGAAGGTGTCCAATGGATCGCGGCGGTACGCCTCAGGACCCTTTCGCCGGTGAACGTAGCGATCCCCACACGCCGGATCCGGCGAGCGCTGAACACAAAACGTGCATGACGAGCGCGGCCTGCACCATGTCGAGACACGCAGACCCTGCGACGCACCGTCCAGGGTACCGACGGCGCTGGGTCGAGGTCAACGTAGCCCCCGTTTTCCGGGGGTTCATCGCCGGTCAACCCGGCTGAAGCCCCGCCCGGCCACCCGCCCGGCCACCCGCCCGGCCACCCGGTCGACCGACCCGGTTCGGACGATACTGACCGGGTGAGCGCAGCCGATCCGCCCGACGCGGTGCACCCGATCGGCGTCGCCCGCCGATCGGCTGATTCATCCACATCTGTCCGGGCGAACCGCCGCTGGTGGAACTCGGACGCCGATGCCTACCAGGCCGAGCACGGCCAGTTCCTCGGTGCGGCCGACTTCGTGTGGTGTCCGGAGCGGTTACGCGAGGCGGACGCCCGCCTGCTCGGCGACGTCACCGGCCGTCGGATTCTCGAGGTCGGCTGCGGCGCCGCGATGTGCTCACGGTGGCTGGCCGGTCAGGGGGCGCGGCCGGTGGCCCTCGATCTTTCCGACCGGATGCTCGCCCACGCCCGGGCCGGTGCTCAGCAAACGGGGATCGACGTCCCTCTTGTGCAGGCCGACGGCGAGCACCTGCCCTTTCGCGGCGACTGTTTCGACATCGCCTTCACCGCGTTCGGCGCAGTTCCCTTCGTGGCCGACTCCGCCCGCCTCATGCGCGAGGTCGCGAGAGTATTGCGTCCGGGCGGCCGCTGGGTGTTCGCGGTCACCCACCCGATCCGGTGGATCTTTCCCGACGACCCCGGACCGGACGGGTTGCTCGCCTCAACGCCCTACTTCGACCGCAGCGCCTACGTCGAGTTCGACGGGACGGGCGAAGCCACCTACGTCGAGCACCACCGCACGCTCGGCGATCGGATACGCGAGTTGGTCGCCGCGGGCTTCCGGCTCGTCGACCTGGTCGAGCCCGAGTGGCCGGCCGAACTCGACGCCACCTGGGGCCAGTGGTCACCGCTGCGCGGAGCGATCCTGCCCGGTACGGCGATCTACGTCTGCGAGTCCGAGCGCACCGACGGCTGATCCACTTTCGCGGCGACGCGATGCACGGGGCGCTCGTGGCCACGCAGTAACAGGACGTTGCCGAGGACCAACGACATCAGCCCCAGCAGCAGCAACCCGAGCGGGACCCATTTCCGGATCAGCTGCACCTTGCCGAGCTGATCGTCGGCGAATTTCACCTGCGCGCGCACCGTCGCCGCATCGAAGCTCAACGTGCCGCGAAAGACGGTCTGGTCGTTCGACGTGAACTCCTCGTCGATCGCCTCGGAGCCTTTCACGATCACGCCGGTGGTCGGCTGGACCCACACCGTCCGGACGTTCGAGTACGTCCCCGGCAGCACTCCGTTGATCTTGATGGGCGAACCGGGCACGTGCTGGACAAACTTATAAGTCGACATGCCGTTGACTTTCTCGGCGCCCGCGTAGGCCATCGGATACGACTTGCCGACCACCGTGTCGAAGAACGGGTAGCTCTTCTTCTTCGTGTCGATCGGGAAGGTGTAGCCCAGCCCGGTGTGCACGATTGAACCGTTGCCGTCGACCGCGGCGCCGAAGCTCGCCTGCTCCACGGCGGGCAGCGCGCTCACCCGATCGAAGGCAACCCGGTCGGTCGTCTTTTGGATGAAGTCCGGATCAGTCGAAAGCACGCAGCCGTGCGTATCGGCACCGGTCGCGTTACCGGCCCGCAGGCACAGCACCTCGTCATACACCGCCACCGAGTCGGTGCCGCGCTGCGCGTCACCGGTCACCGTGCGCGTGGCCACGACGGGCACGGTCTGGACCTGCTGCGCCGTCAATACGAACAGCTGCGCCGTGCCGGTCGAGACCGTCACCGAGTTGATCGAGAGCGGCGCCTTGACCAGCGCGGGGGCGGCGACCCACTTGACCAGGCCGGCGCCGACGACCAACAGCAACGCCGCCGTGACGCAGGCGAATCCGAACCCTCGGCGCACGACGCCTCTACCCGCTGTGCTCAGCCCGGCCGATCAGCCCGCCGGGTGCAGGACGGAGTCGATGACGTACACGGTCGCGTTCTTGGTCTGGATCGGACCGCAGACGATATTGGCCTTCCCGTTGACCTGATAGGCATCGCCGCTGCCGCTGACCGTGATGGACTGGCCGGCATCGAGCGTCGAGTGCGCTCCGGACAGCTGATCCTTGGTTAGCTGACCGGTGATCACGTGGTACTGCAACGTCGCGACCAGCAGCGGCTTCTTGCTCGGGTCGGTCAACAGCGCCTGCGCGGTGGCCGGGTCCTCCTTGGCGAAGGCGGCGTCGTCCGGCGCGAAGACGGTCAGCGACGGCGCCGAGTTGAACGTGTCGACCAACCCCGCGACCGTGGCCGCCTGGACGACGTTCTTCAGAAAGGGCGCGGCCGCGGCGGCCGTGCCGACCGGGACCTGGGCCGCGGCGGCGGCAAGGGCCGGGGTCACGCCGAGCGAAGAGCAGCCCGACCCGAACAACGCACTCCCGGCCACGGCCGAGGAGCTGCTGGAGGAGGCGCTAGACGAGGACGAGGCGCTGCTGGCGGCCGAACGCGCCGTGCCGGACGAGCCGCTCGAGTTCTTCGAACTGCTGCACCCCGAGGCCGCGACCAGGGCCGCAACACCGATGACGGCGAACGAGAACAACGGGTGCCGGAGCGACACGGGGAAATCCTTTCGACGAACGGCGGGCGCAAGACTGCGCGGCTTCACCAAGCGCGCGGCCCGAAGAAGTGAACGCTTCGCTACGCCGCGCAGTGATGCAAGACACAGCGCGACAACGTTACCGGCCCGTAACCCACCCGGAAGCTCTCGAAACCGGCAAACCATCCAGCGGAGTGATTTAGCGTGGCCGCGTCAATGGGCGGCCGAATCCCAGTCGGATCCGACCCCGACCGAGACGTCGAGCTGCACGTCCAGCTGGTACGCGGCGCCCATTTCCTGCCTCACCAGCGCCTCGGCGGCGGCCCGCTCCCCCGGCGCGATCTCCAGCACCAGCTCGTCGTGCACCTGCAGCAACAGCCGCGACTTCAGCCCCTCGGCGGCCAGAGCGCGATGGACGCCGAGCATGGCCACCTTGATGATGTCGGCCGCGCTGCCCTGGATCGGCGCATTGAGCGCCATCCGCTCGGCCATCTCGCGTCGCTGCCGGTTGTCGCTGGTCAGATCGGGCAGGTAGCGGCGCCGGCCCATGATCGTCTCGGTGTAGCCGCTGCGGCGGGCGTCGTCGACGACCGAGCGCAGGTAGTCGCGCACCCCGCCGAAGCGCGCGAAGTAGGCGTCCATCTGACCCCGCGCCTCGTCCGGCGTGATCTTGAGCTGCTGCGCGAGCCCGAACGCCGACAGCCCGTAGGCCAGGCCGTAGGACATCGCCTTCACCCGGCGGCGCAGCTCCGAGTCGATCCGATCCGGCGGCAGGTCGAACGCGCGCGAGGCGACAAAGGTGTGCAGGTCCTCGCCCGTCGTGAACGCCTCGATCAGCCCGGCGTCGCGCGACAGGTGCGCCATGATCCGCATCTCGATCTGGCTGTAGTCGGCCGTCATCAACGATTCGTAGCCGGCCCCGACGACGAACGCCTGTCGGATGCGCCGGCCTTCGGCGGTGCGGACCGGGATGTTCTGAAGGTTCGGATCGGTTGACGAGAGCCGCCCCGTGGCCGCGATCGTCTGGTTGAAAGTCGTGTGGATCCGGCCGGCGTCGTCGATCAAGGGCAGCAGCGAGTCGACCACCGTCTTCAGCCGGGCTACCTCACGATGCCGCAGCAAGAGCTCCAGCAGCGGGTGCCCGGTCTTCTCGTAGAGATCGGCCAGGGCGTCGGCGTCAGTCGTGTAACCGGTCTTGATCCGTTTGGTCTTGGGCAGCGAGAACTGGTCGAACAGGATCTCTTGCAGCTGCTTCGGAGAGCCGAGATTGAACGGCCGGCCGACCACCACGTGCGCGTCCTGCTCGACCGTCTTGACCGCCCCACCCAGCTCGGACTGCAGGTCGAGCAGCCGGTCCGCGTCCGCGGCGATACCGACCGCCTCGATGTCGGCAAGGACGTAGGTCAGCGGCAACTCCATGTCGGCCAGCAGCGCCGACGCACCTCGCTGATCGAGATCGGCGTCGAACGCGTCGCCCAGATCGCGAATGGCTGCCGCCCGAATAGTCTCAACCTCAGCTATAGCGTCGTCCGATTCGTCGATACCTCCGTCCAGCGTCAGTTGGCCGGACTCGACCTCGGCACTGGTGCTGCGCAGTTCGCGGTGCAGGTAGCGCAGGGCGAGATCGGCCAGATCGAACGAGCGCTGCCCGGGCAGGGCGAGGTAGGCGGCCAGCTGCGTGTCCGACGTGACCCCGGCCAGCTCCCACCCGCGCTGTCGCAGCGCCAGCAGCGGTCCCTTGATGTCGTGAGTCGCCTTCGGCGCTGTCGGGTCGGCAAGCCACGCGGCCAGCGCGCGCTCGTCGTCGGTGGCTAACTCGTCGGGCACGACGAAGGCCCCCGAGCCGTCGGCCGCAGCCAGTGAGAGGCCGGTCAGGTCGCCGATTCCGCGGCCCCAGGTGCCGCGGAAGGCGAGGCCGACCCGGGCGCCGTCGCGCGCGTGTTCGTCGAGCCAGGCCTCTACTTCGTCGACCCCGAGCCGGCGGATCTCGATGTCGAAACCTTCTTCGGCCTCCGGAGCTTCGGCGGTCAACGTCGCGAACAGCCGTTCGCGCAGCACCCGGAACTGCAGGTTGTCGAACAGCGCGTGTACCTGGTCGCGGTCCCAGTTGACCCGTTCGAGCGAGTCGATCTCGGCGTCTACCGGCACGTCGCGCACCAGCTCGGTCAGTTGCCGGTTGCGGATCACCGAGGCGAGGTGTTCGCGTAGCGCGTCGCCGACTTTGCCCTTCACCGTGTCGACGCGGGCGACCAGCTCGTCGAGCGAGCCGTACTCCCGCACCCACTTGGCGGCGGTCTTCTCCCCCACCCCCGGGATGCCGGGCAGGTTGTCGCTCGGATCGCCGCGCAGCGCCGCGAAGTCGGGATACTGCACCGGCTCCAGGCCGTACTTGGATTCCACCTCTTGGGGCGTGAACCGGGTCAGGTCGCTGACGCCCTTGCGGGGATAGAGCACGGTGACGTGCTCGTTCACCAACTGCAAGGCGTCACGGTCGCCGGTGCAGATCAGCACGTCCAGCCCGTCGGTGACCGCGCGCGTGGTCAGCGTGGCGATGATGTCGTCGGCCTCGTAGTTCTCGACTGCGAGCGAAGGAATGCGCAGGGCGTCGAGCACTTCGCGGATGAGCGACACCTGGCCGCGGAAGTCGCTCGGCGTCTCACTGCGTCCGGCCTTGTATTCGCTGTACGTCTCGCTGCGAAACGTCTGACGGGACACGTCGAAGGCCACGGCCAGGTGGGACGGATCCTCGTCGCGCAGCAGGTTGATCAGCATCGAGGTGAAGCCATAGACGGCGTTGGTCGGCTGACCGGTCGTCGTCGAGAAGTTCTCGACCGGCAAGGCGTAAAAGGCCCGATACGCCAGCGAATGGCCGTCGAGCAGCAACAACCGAGGCGGCCGCGCGTCGGCCGTGGAACTGGAGGTGGCCGCCCGGGAGGAGGTGGTGGAGGCCGTCACGCCCTGGAGTCTAGGCGCGCGTACCGACACGCGGCCCGGGCCTGGAACGAGCCCTCGGAGCAAGCACGCAGCGGCGTCGTAACCGGTGCTCGCTCAGGCGCCGCGGCTTATCGAGCGGATCGAGGCGACACCGCGCAGGGGCGCGGGACCGTTGCGCATGCGGCGCCGCAGCGCCAGTCGGTCCGGCACTTCGGAGATGCCCACCGAGCGGCGCAGCACCGAGGTCGGGGCGATCCGCCGCACGACGAGCGGGGCGAAACCGAGCCGGGCGAGGTAGCGGTTGGCCTCGCGCGAACCGCTGCCGGCGGTGGCCACGACATGATCGATGCCCCGGTCCTCGGCCAGGTGCACGACGGCGGCCAGAAGCGCGCGGCCAACGCCACGGCGTCGCAGCCGCGGCGCGACGATCAGGTGGCTGATGTTGACGACGCGGGTGGGGTTAATGGCGGCGATCTCGTCGTCGGTGACGACGACGAAGCCGATCACTCCGCCGACGCTGTCGTCCTCAGCCACCAGCACGGTGCGGGACTCGCGCGAAAGGATATCGGTGAACCGGGCGGCGAAATCGACGTGCTCGCTGCCCGTGGCGCGGCCACCGAACGTCCCGCGGGCGGCGTCAACCGATCCCGACAACGCGACGAGGGCGTCGACGTCGGCCAGCTCGGCGCAGCGCACGCGGACACTGCTTCGGGTCATGGACTGCCTCCCGGATACGGCCAAGACATGTTGATCGTTGCGAGGGAAAGCAAGCGCCACTCTAGCCGTCAGGTACAGCTCCACAACACCCCGGGTGGACCGAAAATATCGCGTTAAGACTGTGCAACTGACCGCGACGCTTCAACTGCGTCAGGAGGCGATTTCCTCACCGAGATAGGCGGCGCGCACGCGGTCGTCGGCAAGCAGATCGGGCCCGGTGCCGGTGAGGACGATCTCGCCCGTCTCCAGGACGTAGCCCCGATTGGCCAGGGCCAGGGCCTGGGCGGCGTTCTGTTCGACGAGCAGCACCGTGACCCCGGCGGTGTTGATCTGCCGGACGATGTCGAAGATCTGCTGCACGACGAGCGGGGCCAATCCCATTGACGGTTCGTCGAGCAGCAGCAGCCGGGGCTTGCCCATCAGCGCGCGGCCGATGGCGAGCATCTGCTGTTCACCGCCGGACAGCGTGCCGGCGACCTGCCGGTAGCGCTCCTGCAGGCGCGGGAACAGGCCCAGCACGTGCTCGAGGTCGGTCCGGTCGACGCGTTTGAAGCGGAACGCGCCCATCTCCAGGTTCTCCGCGACCGTCATCCGCGGGAAGACGTGCCGGCCCTCGGGTACGTGACAGATGCCCAGCCCGATCAGCTCGTGGGCCGGGATGCCGTCGATGCGACTGCCCTCGTAGGTGATCGACCCGGCTGACGGGCGCAACATACCGGAGATCGTCTTCTGGGTCGTCGTCTTGCCGGCGCCGTTAGCTCCGAGCAACGCCACGATCTCACCGGCGCCGACTTCGAAGGAGATGCCCTTGAGTGCGCGAATGTTGCCGTAGCGCACCTCGACGTCGACCAGGCCCAGCATCGACTCGGTCACGACTGCTCCCCCTCCGGTTCGATGTCGATCAGACGCAGCTCCGGCTGGGCATCCGCCTGCGACTCGGCCTGCTCGGCCGACGTGCCGAGGTAGGCCGCGATCACGACCGGGTCCCGCTGGATCTGCTCGGGCGTGCCCTCGGCGATCTTCTCGCCGAAGTTGAGTACGACGATCCGATCGGCGACCGACATGACCAGCTTCATGTCGTGCTCGATGAGCAGCACGCTCACGTCGTCCTCGGCGTTGATGCTCTTTATCAGGCTGGCCAGCTCGCGCTTCTCGACCGGGTTGGTACCCGCGGCCGGTTCGTCGAGCAGGATCACGCCCGGGTTGGTGCCCAACGCCCGGGCGATCTCCAGCCGACGCTGCTCGCCGTAGGCCAGTGACGAGGCGATGTCGTTCGCACGCCCCGAGAGGCCGACGCGCTTCATCAGCTCGTACGCGCGGGAGTTGCTTTCACGCTCCTCGCGGCGCTGCCAAGGCATGCCGAGCATGGCGGCGATCGGACCCGAACGCTGGCGCGTCTCGACCCCGACCTTAACGTTCTCCAGCGCGGTGAGCGCCGGGAACAACCGGATGTTCTGGAACGTGCGGGCAACGCCGAGCTGGTTGACCCGGTGAGTCTTCATGCCCACGACGCTGGTCGGGCTGTCGCCGCGGCGAGCCGCCAGCATGATCGAGCCCTCCTGCGGCGTGTACACGCCGGTCAAGGAGTTGAACAGCGAGGTCTTGCCGGCGCCGTTCGGCCCGATGACGGCGAGGATCTCGCCCCGGCGCATCTGCAGCGACACGTCGTTGAGGCTGGTGACGCCGCCGAATCGCAGGGTCACATTGCGGACGTCGAACACGACCTCGCTGGTCGGGGCGGTGACGGTCATCGTCGGATCACAACCCTTCGCCGGCCGGAACGGCTCTGGTCTCGGAACTGGAACTGCCATCCAGGCCGGAAAGTTCCGCCGCCCGTCGACGGGCCGGTATGAGGCCGGCCGGCCGGAAGATCATCATGAGCATGACGACCGCGCCGATCCACATCAGCCGGTCCGACGAGGGGACCTGCGACTTCAGGAACTCGGGCAGCCAGGTGAGCATCGCCGCTCCGGCCAGGGCGCCGGGAAGCGAGCCCATGCCGCCGAACACGACATAGGCCACGATCAGGATGGAGTTGTTCAGGACGAAGTTGTCAGGGGTAAAGGTGCCGATCTGACTGGCGAAGAACACACCGGCCACGCCCGAGGTCGAGGCACCGATCGCGAACGCCGCCAACTTGACCTTCGTCGTGTTGATGCCGGTCGCCTGGGCGGCCACCTCGTCCTCACGTACCGCGGCCCAGGCGCGGCCCAGCCGGGAATGTTCCAGTCGCCGGAACGCGAGCAGCACGACGACCAGGAACACCAGCAGCAGGTACCAGTACTGCAGCTGGTTCAAGCCCCAGTGGATGTGCAACGGCCCGATATGGATCGAGGGGTTGGGCACCGACTTCGTGTGCCGCCCGGTGTCGTTGGTCAGACCTTCGGCGCCGTTGGTGATGCTCTGCGAGTTGACCGCAGCCAGGTGGATGATCTCACCGAAACCAAGCGTGACGATGGCCAGATAGTCGCCGCGTAACCGCAACGTCGGGGCGCCGAGGATCACGCCGGCCATGAGACAGGCGATGATCGCGAAGGGGATCGTCAGCAGCGGGGTCATGTGCAGCCAACTCGGTGGCTTGACCGGCAGCGATCCGACGAAGTACGCCGTCGTGTACGACCCGATGGCGTAGAAGGCGATGAAACCGAGGTCGAGCAGCCCGGCCCAGCCGACGACGACGTTCAGACCGGCCGCGAGCAGCATCGAGATGCCGATCTCGGAGACGACGACCTGCTGCCAGAACGGCGTCGCCGTCGGCGGGTAGAACAGCGCCGCCGCGATCGCGATCAGCACGGCCGAACGGGCCGCTCCGGGAGCCGTGAGGTAACCGACCGCGCGGCGGCCTGGGGAGGGTTGCGTGGCCGGCGCCGCGTCCGCGGCGGCGACGGATCCGGTCGCGCTGACACCGTTCGGGCCTGAGCCATTCGGCGAGCCGCTCAGCGAGCCGTTGGCCGTGCCGGCCGCGACCCGGCGGGTGGCTCGGGCCGACGTGGCCACCACGAAGCCGGCCGAACCGAGCAGGAACAGACCGCCGCAGGCCATCCAGCCGCCGACGCCGAGGTTCTGCCACGGCCCGGTCGCCCCGTCGAACTTGGTTCGCGCCCCGAGCTTGCTGATGTCGTAGAGCACGACCAGCGTGATGATCGTCGAGGCGGCGCCGGCCAGCGCGGCCAGCCAGCCCAGCAGCCGGTGCCGATACCAGGTCGCGGCCGCGGCCAGCGCCAGCGTCCCGACGAATACCACCCACGACAACCAACCCAGGTAGTTCAGCGCGAACGGATTGATCGAGGTCGAGGCGAACAGGTCGTGCGTCTCGGACAACGAGGTGTTCTTGTTCGAGGGCGAGAACCACGCGGCCGCTCCGACGAAGGACAGCAGCGTGACCACGAAGCCGACGATCACCAACGGAAGGCCAGGGCGGAATCCCAGCACCCGCGTGACGAAGTGCTTGCTGCGCGCGCTCGCCTCGTGCGACAGACCGGCGGCGAGCATCCCGGAAAGGATGACGATGTAGCCCAGGATCGAGACGAGGTAGCCCAGCGAGTGATCGGGTTGGCCGGTGAAGTCGACCACCGCCTGGTGGGCGAGGTAGGTGATCACCGCGGCCACGACGGCCAGCGCGGCGACGCCGAAGGCCAACCAGCGCAGCCCGATCACGATCGCCGCGCCCCCGACGACGACGCTGACGACGAGCATCGTCCAGGCCAGCCAGCCGTAGAACGCGGTAGCGATCGGCGAGATGCCACTCGTGCGGCTCACGGCATCCGAGACCGCGCCGAACTTGCCGTTGCCGGCTTGGTCGAACCAGTGCATCAGCGTGATCGAGGCCAGCACGGCCAGCCCGCCGGAGATCAACGGCCAGAAGCCGGGGCGGGTGAGATACGGCTTGATTCGCGGCCAGTACGAGACGCAGAGGAACAAGAGCACGCCGAGGGCGAGGAAGGCGAACACCCGCGGCGCGAGGATCTGCTTGCGGAAGGTGAGTCCGTAGTCGGTCTGCGAGCCCTCCTGGTCGCCGATCATGAGTGCGAGCACGAGGCTGCCACCGAGACACGCCAACAACCGGGTCAGCCACGACGGGATCCGGGGGCCACGCCGATGCGGCGCGGCCGGCGGCGCCGGTCGGGTCCTGGTCTCGAGCGCGGTCATGCCGCCCGCCCCAGCCGCTCGCCGAGTAGCCCGGTCGGTCGGAACATCAGGACCAGCACGAGCACCAGGAACGCGACCACATCGGTCCAGGCCGTGTTGAACCCCGGAACCAGGTTGACGAGATTCTCGACGACACCGAGCAGCAGGCCACCGAGCATGGCGCCGCGGATGTTGCCGATACCGCCGAGCACCGCCGCGGCGAACGCCTTGACGCCGGGCACGAAGCCCATGTTGAAACCGAAGTCGTAGTTGAGGCCGAAGAGGAATCCGGCCGCGCCACCGAGCAGGCCGCCGATCACGAAGGTGCGCGAGATCGTCTTGTCGATGTTGATGCCCATGAGCGCGGCGGTCGGGGCGTCCTCGGACACCGCCCGGATGCTGCGCCCGAGCTTCGTGGTATTCACCAGTCGGTCGAGGAAGAACATCATGCCCAGCGCCGACACGATGATGATCAGCTCCAGTGACCGGACGTGTGCGCCGTCGATCGAGAAGAGCACCGTGTTGCGGAAGAAGGCCGGGAACTGGTTGGAGGTCTGGCTGTTGAACAGCTTGCTGGCCAGGGTCGAGAGGAAGAAGGACGCGCCGATCGCACTGATGAGGAAGGCCAGTTTCGGTGCCCCTCGTCGACGAAGTGGCCGATAGGCGACCCGTTCGAGCAGCCAGGCGATGATGGCGGCGGTGATCGCCCCGCTCAGCACACCGACGATGAAGACGAACGGCACCTCCCAGGTGGCCGTGCCCGGCCCCTTGCCCACCATCAGGTGCACGATGATGTAGCTGCCGAACGCGCCCGACATGAACACCTCGCTGTGCGCGAAGTTGATCAGCTGCAACACGCCGTAGACGAGCGTGTAGCCCAGCGCGATCAGGGCGTACATCGATCCGCGGGTCAATCCCAGGATCAGGTAGTCGAAGAACTGAGTCATCCGAGCAGGCCTCCCACACGACGTCGCTGTCGAAGATCGAAATCAGGTCGTGCACGGACATGCGATGGGCGCCCCGGCACCGAACGGTCTCGGTCCCGGGGCGCCCTCAGCGCAACTGTCCAGCGATCGTTACTGCTTGGTGATGTCACCCAGCAGGGCGATGGCGCCGTTCTTCTGTTCGTACAGGTTGACCGTGGCCTGGGCGACCTCACCGTTGGAGGCGAACTTGACCTCGGTGGTGATGCCCTTGTAGTCGATGCCGTTCACAGCGGTCTCGACGGTGGCCCGGGTAACCGTGCCGTTCTTGGCCGCGGCCGACATCGCCGCGATCATGGCGTTGGTCGCGTCGTAGGCCTCGGGCGAGTAGGTCGAGGGCGGCGTGCCGAACTTCTTGGTGTAGGCGTCGTTGAAGTCCTTGGCCGAGGGCGCCGTGGTGGCGTCGAGGCAGCCGCAGGCGAAGTAGAAGCCGTCACCGGACGCACCCGCCGTCGAGGTGAACACGCTGGACTTGGCGCCGTTACCCGAGATGACGAAGCCGGCGTAGCTCGCCCCCTTCAACGACTTGGCCAGCAGACCCGCCTGCGCGTCGTACCCGCCGTAGTACATCGCCTGGTCGCCGGACGAGGCGACCTTCTGAGCCACCGCGGTGTAGTCGGTGGTCGGGGCGATCGACTGCGTGTCGACCTTGACGTTCTTACTCTTCAGCTCGGCCGTCACGACCTGAGCCACGCCGGCGCCGTAGGTCGAGGTGTCGTCGACGACGTACACCGACTTGTACTTGGTGGCCAGGTAGTCGGCGGTGGCCTTACCCTCCACGCCGTCCGTCGGGACGATGCGGTGGAAAGTCGTGAAGCCCTGGCTGGTCAGCGTCGCGTTGGTCGCCGACGGGCTGATCAGCGCGAGGCCGGCCTCGGCGTACTTCGCGCCGGTCGCCGTGGTCGGGCCGGAGAAGGCCGGGCCGACCACGCCCATGACCGAGGTGTCCTGGATGAGTGCGGCCGCGGCCGGCGGGGCGCCGGTCGTCGTGCCCGCGTCATCGGACTGAAGGGCCGTGAGCTGGAAGCAGAGGTCCTTCTTGGCGTTGGCCTGCTCGACCGCCAGTTGGACCGAGTTCCACTCGTTGATGCCCAGCTGCTTGTTGTCGCCACTGAGCGCGCCCTGGAAGCCGATCTTGTAGGACGGGCCGCTGCCGTTGCAGGACTTGCCGCCACCGGAGGCGCTGGCGCCGCCCGAGTTGACCAGGCCGCCACCGCCGGAGCTCTTCTTGCTGCTGGAGCACGCCGTCAGCACCATCGCGCCGACAGTGCCGGCGACGAGGACTGCGGTCAGGAACTTCTTCTGCACGTACTGCCTCCAAAGAACAGTCGGCGGACGCCGTGGTCCGCCCTGATCAACTTGCAGAACCTAACCGACAACGCGCGATTGTTGTATGGATTCGATGTGCGATTGTTGTCGCCGTAACCAAATCTCAACCTACAAATGGGCAGTTACTGGTCGGTATCACCGCTGAGTACGACCTCGGCCACTGCCCGCATCGAGGTCCGGTTGTCCATCGCGGCCCGCTGGATCCACCGGAACGCCTCGGGCTCGGTGAGCCTGTGAGTGGTCATCAAGACGCCCTTGGCCCGCTCGATGACCTTCCGCGCCTCCAGCCGCTCGCGCAGGCCGGACACTTCGGACTCCAACGCCTTGATCTCGGCGAAGCGGGAGGTGGCCATCTCGATCGCCGGTAGCAGATCGCGCTTTTGGAACGGCTTGATCAGGTATGCCATCGCCCCGGCGTCCCGGGCCCGCTCGATGAGGTCACGCTGACTGAACGCGGTCAGGATCACGACCGGCGCGATGCGATTGCCGGCGATCTGGGCGGCAGCCGCGATGCCGTCCATCTTCGGCATCTTCACGTCACAGATGACCAGATCCGGCCGCAGCTCAGCGGCCAGCGCCACCGCCTGTTCGCCGTCGGCCGCCTCGCCGACCACGTCGAAGCCTTCTTCTTGCAGCATCTCGCGCAGATCGAGCCGAATGATCGCCTCGTCCTCGGCGATCAGCACCCGGGTGGTCGTGTCACCGTCCGCGCCGCTGTCCGCATTCGAGTTACGTGCGGTATTCGAGCTCGCCGCATCGGGGGTCACGGAAGCGCGTGACGCGGCGGACATCGTTGTCCCCTTCCGTCCCGACGAACCGTGCGAGGTGTGAGTCTATCGCCGGTACGATGACTGGCGCGTTGCGGCCCCTGTATCCCAACTGGCAGAGGAAATGGTCTCAAACACCATCTAGTGTGGGTTCGAATCCCACCGGGGGCACCAGCCTGCCACATTCCAGCGTGGGGCTGCTGGGCTCAGCGGCGGCGGCCGGTGCCGAAGATCGAGCGAGTGATCTCGCGGCCCAGCACCGACGCGGCCGAGCGGGTGAGCGACTTGAATGCCGAGGACGTCAGCACCTCCTCGATCGCGCTGTGCTGGTTGGGCCGGCGAGCTTGACTGCGTGACTGCGGGGCGGACGGAGCAGCGGGTGGCGAGGTGGGCTCCGGCTCGCCCGAGATCGGCGGCGGGGCCAGCCGAGCGGCCAACTTGTCGTAGGCGGACTCGCGATCGACCGCCGTGCCGTACTCCGCTTGCAGGGGCGATGCGCCACCGCCTGCTGCTGGGCGGCCGGGTCGATCTGAGCCATCGGTGATCGCGGGGCCCGCAGCCGGGTCCACGCGACGGGCGTCGGAGCGCCGTTGTCCGACAGCACGGTCACGATCCCCTCATCCGGGCCGAGCTGGGTCAAGGCCTGACTCAGGTGCGCACCGTCTTGGCCAGGTTGGCCGCATCGTCCGGGTGAAGGCCCGCAGCGCGTGTTGCGCCCGATTGCCCAACTGGCCGAGCAAGGGCAACCAGCAAGCCGGCTTTCCCACGACGAGGCCAAGACAGGCCTGGCCGCGAGGCTGCCGCAAATCTTCGACAGGCTCAGCCCGAACGGTCAACTGGCTGACCTGGGTTCTTTGGGTTCGTCCGGCAACATCGCCGGGAGACTGTTCGGCCACTAGCCGCAACGGACCCGATCGCCGAATCTGCGATCTTGCGCGATGATCCACATCGCTGCAATGGTTTGCGAGAAGCGTCCCTGATGTCGTTCGTCCGGAGGCAGGCAATGGCTATCTCGGTGAATCTCGACAAGGCGCTGGACAAGGCCTATGAAAGCAAATCGGTGACCGAAATCCTCGACGCTTGGCCGTCGGCCTGGCCGGCATCACCGCCGAGGACGACGCAGTGTTGAAGAAGCGCTTCGGCATTGACACTGTGCGAGAACTCGGCACTCACAAGTACTTCGCCGTCGCCGATGTGCTGGGCGCCTTGGAGGCAAAGCTCGACTGAGCATCAGCAGCGGCATTCTCGCCGCGATTCCCCTTAACTCACAGTGGAGAAGAATTGACCCAGGCCAAGGAATCCAAGCCCAAGACGCCCGACGACCAGCTCTGCCTGATCGAAGACCACGGCGACTGGGCGCTGCTCACGATCAATCGGCCAGAGAAGCGCAACGCGATGAGCCGCGCGGCGATGGAAGCACTGCAGAATGCGTTACGCGCGACGTATGACAAGAAGGTCATTGTCCTGACGGGCGTCGGGCCTTCGTTCTGCGCCGGCGTGGACCTGGTCGAGCACCCGGACGACGCCCCCGAGGGTGAGCGTCACCGCAGCCGCCGTAAGTCGCCGTGGCAGCAGGTGAACGAGGAGCTTCGGCGCCATCCGGCGATCTTCATCGCGGCGGTGAACGGGTTCGCGCTCGGTGGTGGCTCGACTCTCGTGCACAATTGCGATCTCGCGATTGCGGCCGAGTCGGCCGGCATCGGAGCGCCTGAGCTGAGTTTCGGCGGTTGGCCGAGTCTCGCCGGGCCTGCCGCGATCAAGCGCCTGATGCCCAAGCACGCCGCCCAAATGATCCTTACGGCGCGGCGCTGGAGCGGCCAGGAGGCCTATCGGATCGGCCTGGTCAACGACGTCGTGCCTGACGATCAGCTGCTGACGAAGGCGGCCGAGCTGGCCGAACACATCGCCGCCTTCGATGCGACCGTGCTCGACTACGCCAAGCAGATGATCCAGAAGATGCAGGAGCTGTCGTGGGAGGACGCGATGGAACTGTCCGACATGGTCGGCCCGGCCATCACGGCGAAACGCACCACGCCCAACGACGGCCTGGCGCGCTTCGCCGCCGGTGAGCGCACCTCCGTCCAAGGCGCCAACGGCTGAGCCATTGCCTCGGGCGTGGCCGGTCAGCCGAGGTTCACGCCCGGGCCGAAGGTGTCGCATGCACTCGGCTGCCCGCTCCGGTAGCCGGTGGTGAACCACTTCTGCCGTTGGGCCGAGGTGCCGTGCGTGAACGAGTTTTGATCAACCCGCCCGCTGCCCAGATTCTTCTGGATGAAGTCGTCGCCGATGCGCGAGGCGGTATCGAGCGCGCGGTTGATGTCGTCCTGGCTGATGCCGGTGATCAGCGGTTGACCGCTGGCATCCGGCGTCGTCGTGGCGTGGTACGCCCAGACACCGGCGTAGCAATCAGCTTGTAGTTCGAGCCGCACGGAACCGGACGTGGCGCCGGTCTGGCCCGGCTGCACCTTGGCCTCGGTTCCGAGCAGATCTTGTACGTGATGCCCGTATTCATGGGCCAGGACGTACGCGTCGACGAACAGTCCGCCCTGTGCGCCGAACTGTGTCTTGAGGTCGTCGTAGAAAGTCAGATCGATGTAGACCCGCTTGTCACCGGGACAGTAGAACGGGCCCGAACCGCTGGACGCGGCGCCACAGGCGGTGGTGACCTGCCCGCTGAACCACACCGTCGGGATCGGCACATAGGTGGTGCCCACGGAGGGCAAGGCCTGCGTCCAGTAGCCCTGGATCGAGTCGATGTCGGCGACGACCGCGCAGTCGAGGTTCTTGTTGGCGTCGGCGCCCGTGCGGCATTCGGCCGCCACCTGACTGTTGTCGGCCGTGACCGGTTGCCCGTTCTGGCCGAGCTGGCCCAGGATGTCGACCACGGCCTGGCTCGATGATCCGTTGCCGCCGGAAGTCAGGGCGAGGATGACGGCGATGATCACTCCGACCAACCCGACGCCGCCGCCGCCGACCGCGAGCTTGCCCGGGCTGGCCAGCCCTGTCCGGCGAGTGTCCTGCACCTGCGAGGTGTCCAGTTGGGCATCATCGCGGTACTTCATGCCAGCGCACCCCTTCGTCCGGTCGGCCGGTCGGGAGGCAGAAGCATAACCGCACTCGCCCGACAGCAGCGAAACGATCATTTGCACGACCGCCATGATCCGTTCACCGGAATTTTTGATCATGGG
>JAFAWL010000182.1 GCA_019241805.1 Actinomycetota bacterium | reverse complement strand
CCGCGGCCGTCGGCCGGGGCCGGGATGCGGCGGACCAGACCGTGCTGTTCGAGGCGCGCGATCACGTGCGACACCCGTGAGGCGGAGGCGGCCGAATCACGGGCGAGCGCGGTCATCCGCAGTGCGCTTCCGGGTGCCTCCGAGAGCATCACCAAGGTCCAGTACTCGAAGTGGCTAAGACCGGAATCCCGCCGCAGCTGAGCGTCCAGACGCGCGGGCAGCAGCATGATCAGGGCCATGAGCGCCCGCCACGCGCCCTGCTGATCGGCATCCAGCCAACGGGTATCGCTCACAAGCCGTGACGCTACGGGAATCGTTGACCGAACCGGTTCGTTGACCCATCATCTACATGAAGCTTCAACTAACTGGAGGCCGTCATGCTGCCAGCGCTCTACATCGGGCACGGAGCTCCGCCGCTTCTTGACGATGAGCTATGGACCGCGCAGCTGGCGGCCGTAGCGAACAGCCTGCCGCGGCCGGAAGCGGTACTGGTCGTCTCGGCGCACTGGGAGTCCGCGCCGCTAGCGCTCTCGGCGGCCGCGGCCGCGCCGCCGCTCGTGTACGACTTCGGCGGGTTCGACCAGCGGTTCTACGAGATGACCTACCCGACACCAGATGCGCACGAATTGGCCGGCAAGCTCGCCTCAGTCATGCCGCCCGGCCAAACACTGACCGAGCACACGCGCCGAGGACTCGACCATGGCGCCTGGGTTCCGTTGAAGGTCATGTATCCCGACGCCGACATTCCGGTACTGCAGCTGAGCCTGCCGACCCTGGCGCCGAGTGCTCTGCTGGAACTCGGGACGCGGCTTCGGCCGCTACGGGACGAGGGAGTCCTCCTGATCGGATCCGGGTTCATGACCCACGGCCTGCCGTTCCTGCGCGACTGGTCGCCCGCGGCTAGCCCGCCGGGATGGTCGGTGGACTTCGACCTGTGGGCCGCGGAGGCGCTCGAATCCGGCGACGTCGACGAACTCGCCGCCTTCCGCGACCGCGCGCCTGGCATGCCGTACGCCCATCCGACCGCGGAGCACCTCGCCCCGTTATTCGTCACCCTCGGCGCTTCGGCCGATCCGGGCCGGCCCAGCGAGCAGCTGATCGACGGATACTGGATGGGTCTGGCCAAGCGTTCGATCGCGGTCGACTGAACCGAGACTCAGTACGAGCCGCGAAGCACGCTGACACCGGAGTACGCGGAATCCTGGGTCGACTGAACACTGACCTCGATCGCGCTGTAGTTACTCATCAGGTCCGGCGACACCGTGAAGGTGCCGATCCGATCGGCCCCCAGCGAGCCGACCGCGTACATCCTGGTGCGAGCCGAGTTCGTGAGCCACACCTCGTAAAGGTGATCGCTGCCCGGCGACGGCAGCGAGGTCGCGTCGAGCTTCATCCGATCGCCTCCGACGACCACGGCCTTGGCCGGCACCGTGCCGTGCCCGAACGCTGCCAGCGCCACGGTCTGCGACGACTGGCTCGATCCGTCCAACTGCTGACCGGCATACACCCCGCCGACGCCCACGCCGAGGCCGATTACCGCGGCCGCCACCAGCACCAGGCCCCGCCGCGACCCCCGAGGACCGGGCTCCTCGTCGGTGCCACGCTCCGCCGGCGCAGCGGTCTCGGCGCGGATCTGCGCGAACACCGCAGACAGGTCCGGTAGCTGCTCGGCCCCGGGGATCAGGCCGTGGACGTCGCTGGGCCGGCTGGCAGGGACAGCGCTAGGGATACCGCTAGGGACATCGCTAGGGACATCGCTAGGGACAGTGGTCGGGGCATCCCCAGGCAGGTCGCGAGGGACCGGACCAGGTGTGTCGCCGGGAACCACACCCGGTCCCGCCCCCGGCGCGTCACCGGGCGCGTTGCGGGGTTGGTGAGCCGAGGCGTCATCGGGTATATCGCGGGGGAGCAGACCCGGCGCTAAGCGGGTGGAAGACATCAACGCGGCGTGCGCCACCACAGCCGAGACGAGTTCGTCGCGGCAGTCCTCGCACGAACGCAGGTGTGCGGCGGCGTCCAGGACCGTGCTCCGGTCGGCATCACCGGACAGCAGCCGAGGCAGTTCGTCGAACGCGTGCTCGCTCATTCGTTCCGTCCACTCTCGAGCAGTGCGGCCAGTCGTTGCAGGCCCCGTGACGTACGGGTCTTGACCGTGCCCAGGGGGAGGTCGAGGTGTGCCGCGATCTCCGATTGCGTCAAACCCTCGTAGTAGGCCAGCGCGATCACCTCCCGCTGGAGCTGGGGCAAGGCGAGCAGAGCAGCCCGCACCTCGTCGGCCCAGGCCATCCGATCGGCGATCTCACGGCCGTCATCGCCGGTGATCTCGCGCACCGCGTCGATCGACACCACAGAGTCACGCCGGCGCCGGAGGTGGTCGATCGCGCGTTTGCGGGCGATTCCCAAGACCCAACCGCGCAGGCTCTGGTCGGGATCGTAACGATCATGAGAACGCCAGACCTCGTAGAACACCCGCTGCATCACGTCCTCGATGTCGGAGCGCGGCACATAGCGGCCGACATAGGACATGACAAGCGGCCCGAGGGCTCGATAGCAGTCCTCGAGCGCCTCCGGCTCGCCGCGTACCAGGCGAGGGCCGATGTCGACCAGGGCAGGCTCCACGATGACCTATTCGTACCGGGCGGACCGGTCGGTTCCACGTAACCGGGCCGACGTGTCGACCGCAGGCCGGCCGGCCAGGCAACCCGCGACGGCGGGTCGCGGGCGGTCAGCCGGCCGGCCGCACGCGGCCGCTGACCTCGCCCAGTGCCAGCCGTCCGTCTCGGGTCGGCGCCGTGGCCCGGATGACGACCTCGTCACCGTCCTGCAGGAACCCCCGCTGCGAACCGTCGTCCAGGCGCAACGGTTCGGTCCCGTCCCAAGTGAGTTCCAACAGCGAGCCCCACTGGTCACGACCCGGTCCGCTGACAGTGCCGGAGGCGAAGACGTCGCCCGGGCGTAGCGAGGCCCCGTTCACCGTCATGTGCGCCAACATCTGGGCGGCGCTCCAGTACATCCCTAGAAAGGGCGGCCGGGACACGAGCGCGCCGTTGAGCCGCACCTCCAGTTGCAGGTCGAGACCCCACGGATCTTCGGCGTCCTGCAGATACGGCAGCATCGGCTCGTCCCGCACCGGCGGCCTTCTTCGGGCCGCGGCCAGGGCCGGCAGCGGCGTGATCCAGGCGGAGAGCGACGTCGCGAACGACTTGCCGAGCAACGGGCCGAGCGGCGCGGCCTCCCAGCGCTGCACGTCTCGCGCCGACCAGTCGTTGAGCAGCGCGACGCCGAACACATACTGCGGGAAGTCCGCCACCGGCACGGACTGGCCGAGGGCGGTGCCACGCCCGACCACGAACGCGACTTCGGCCTCGATGTCCAGACACGTCGACGGGCCGAACGCGAGCTGACCGTCGACGCCTCGATACTGACCGCGCGGTCGCGTGATCCCGGTGCCCGAGACGACGATGGTGCCGGCTCGCCCGTGGTAGCCGATCGGCAGGTGCTTCCAGTTCGGCGGCAACGCCGCTTGGCCGGGACGAAACATCTGGCCGACGTTGGTTGCGTGCTGCTCGGCTGCGTAGAAGTCCACGTAGTCGCCGACGGTGAAGGCGAGCCGCGTCCGAAGTGAGTCGAGCGGATGTAGTAACGGTTGGAGAACCGGCCGGAACTGCCCGTCGGATAACCAGGTCGAGGCGTTCGCACGCACCCGATCCCACGTCCTCGGCCCGGTCGCGAGCAGCCGATCGAGCCGCCCGTCGGAGAACAGGTCCGCGTCGCCGGGAGACAGGTGCCGAAACGCTGCGCCGAGGTCCAGAGCATGGTTACCGATCCGAACGGCCACGAACCAATCACCGCCCGACCGGCTGGCCGAGCCGTAGGGCAGATTGTCCAAGCCGAACAACCCCGCCTCGTCGACCGGCGGCCAGCCGGCCCCAGTCACGGAGCGGTCACCAGGCCCAGCGAGCACAGATCGGTCACGGGTTCCAGGATGCTGCACGTGCCGAATGATCGGAACAAGGCCCGAACGGCCACGATGTCGGCGGTCGCCAGTTCGAGAGCCCGGGCCACGATCTCGCTGCGGTCGCGGATGCTCAAGACCGCAGCGGTCGCGTCAACACTGCCGCTCGCGGCGGCAACTCGGGCCGCCAGCAGGACATTGACGAACCCGTGGTGCTCGAAACCGGTTTCGCGATCGAGCTGGCGAATCGCGTGGTGGAGGCCCGCAGTGCATTTGAACGCCAAGCGTTCGGCCGCCGCCAGCACGATCGGTCGGGCGAGTTCGGCCTCGGTGCGAAACGCCTCGATGGAGGTGCCGCCGGTGCGCAACTTCAGATACAGTCCGGCCCGACTGAGATCATGAGCGTGGCGGTCGGTGATCGCGGTCATCGGCAACTCGACGTAGATCCGACATCCCTGGGCCAGCCGCGGGACGAGCGCGCGGAGGGCGGCGTCGAGCTGGTCGGGTCCGATCGGTACCTCGAGCGCAACGACGTGCACGGCGGGACACGCGGCCGCTCGCGCCAGAGCGGTGTCGACCGCTGCCAGCCCGTCGGTCACGATCACCGCCACGTCGAGCCGCTGGATGCCGAATTGCTCGGCCCGCTCCTGCAGCGTCACCAGTCGACCGGCCGCGCACACGAACGGGCCGAGCATGTCGGCGTACCACGCGCCGCGGTGACCTACGTGGCCCACCAGTGCATCGGGCAACGCCATGCTCCCGGGCGGAAACATGGCCGCGTCGTCGAGCAGACCGTTCGCCAACTCGCCCGTCATCGGCGCCTCCGTCGACGAGGTCGACACACCCCGTCACCGACGATTGTGACTCCCGGCCACCCGCTTCGCGAAGCGATTACTCACAGCGGTGCCCGGATCGGCGTTACGGTCAGGCCGTGGCCTTCGAGACCCGACCCACCGGCGGCGGCGTGCGCTTCCGGCTTCGGGACCGCGAGCACGAGGCCGTCTCCGTTCGACTCTGGCTCGACCTGGGCTCCCGCGAGACCCGACCGATGACCGCCGTCGAGGACGGTTGGGAACTCGACTTGCGGCGGCCCCCAGTCGATCGGCTCGAATATTTGTTTGTCATCGATCACGGCGACGGAGCCGAATCGATGCAACGCGACCCGGCCAATCCACTGCGGGTGCCGACGGCATTCGGCGATCATTCGGTCATCGAATTCGCGGGATACCGACGCCCTCACTGGCTCGACGCCGATGCGCCGGACTGGGACCGCACCTCGTTGGTGGTCCGCGCTGCCGGGCTTCGTCAACCACTCACGATCAGCCTTTGCGGCCCACCGGGACGGCATCCGCGCGAGGCTTTGCCCCTGTTGTTGGTGCACGACGGCCCCGAATTCGATGCCCTCGGCTCGCTGACACGCTTCAGCGCCGCGCTCACCGCCGCCGGCCGCCTGCCCGAGCACCGGCTGGCGTTGCTCTCGCCCGGCGATCGCAACGCCTGGTACGCGGCATCCGCCGACTATGCCGCTGCTCTTCGCGGCGCCGTGCTGCCGGCGATCCGGAACACCGTAGCCACCCGAGGGCCGATCGCGCTGGCCGGTGCGAGTCTCGGTGCACTCGCCGCGCTGCACGCGGCGCACACCCACCCAGGCGTCTTCGCTGCCCTCTTCCTGCAGTCGGGCAGTTTCTTTCGCCCTACCCATGACGCCCATGAGTCGGGTTTCGCCGGCTACCCGGCGATCGTCGATTTCGTGGCCCATCTCGATCTGGACGTCTCGCCGGCTCCCATGCGGGTGGCGCTCACCTGCGGTCTGGGCGAGGAGAACCTCGCCAACAATCGGCTGATGGCCGAGTCGTTGGTGCGCGCCGGGCACTACGTCCGGATGACCGAAGTTCCGGACGCGCACAACTACACGGCCTGGCGCGACGCGCTCGACCCGTGCCTGGTCGATCTGCTCGCGGAGGTCTGGTGGTGAGGCGTAGCTGGCACGAGCTCTGGTCGCCCGCCATCGGCG
>JAFAWL010000084.1 GCA_019241805.1 Actinomycetota bacterium | reverse complement strand
ACCACCGACGTGACCGGTGTGGTGACCCTCCCCGAGGGCACCGAGATGGTCATGCCGGGGGACACCACCGACATGACGGTCGAGCTCATCCAGCCGATCGCCATGGAGGACGGCCTGCGCTTCGCCATCCGCGAGGGTGGTCGCACTGTGGGTGCGGGTCGAGTTACCAAGATCAACAAGTAGTTCCGGCCGGGCCCGGGGTGACGGGCAGGCGCTTCGTCACCCTGGGCCGTCGGCCCCGTACGACCCGAATGACCAATACGACCGATCGACCAGCACGAGAACCGAGCACCATCGCTTCCCGCTCCGTCGGGCGAGCTCGTTCCTGAAGTCGCAGCACCGAGAACAGTGAAGGTGAGTCAGCCACCATGGCGGGACAAAAGATCCGCATCCGGCTCAAGGCCTACGACCACGAGGCCATCGACGCCAGCGCGCGCAAGATCGTCGAGACGGTGACGCGTACCGGCGCGCGAGTCGTCGGCCCGGTGCCGCTGCCGACGGAGAAAAACATTTACTGCGTCATCCGCTCGCCGCACAAGTACAAGGACAGTCGCGAGCACTTCGAGATGCGCACCCACAAGCGCCTCATCGACATCCTCGACCCGACGCCCAAGACGGTCGACGCGCTCATGCGCATCGACCTGCCGGCCAGCGTCGACGTGAACATTCAGTAACCGGAGATCTGACTCGCTATGGCAAAAGACGTGAAGGGCATTCTGGGCGAGAAGCTCGGCATGACCCAGGTCTTTGACGAGAACAACCGGATTGTCCCGGTGACCGTCGTCAAGGCCGGGCCGTGCGTCGTCACCCAGATTCGCACCCAGGACAAGGACGGCTACACCGCCGTCCAGCTGGCCTACGGTCAGATCGACCCGCGCAAGGTCACCAAGCCGGTCGCCGGGCACTACAAGGCGGCCGACGTCACCCCGCGCCGACACCTGATCGAGCTGCGGACCGATGACGTCGCCTCCTACGAGGTCGGCCAGGAACTGACCGCCGAGGTGTTCGAGACCGGCGCGTTGGTCGACGTCAGTGGCACGACCAAGGGCAAGGGCACCGCCGGCGTCATGAAGCGCCATGGCTTCGGTGGTCTCGGCGCCGGCCACGGCGTGCAGCGCAAGCACCGCTCGCCCGGTTCCATCGGCGCCTGCGCCACCCCCGGCCGCGTCTTCAAGGGCGTGCGGATGGCCGGCCGCATGGGCCACGAACGGCACACGACCCAGAGTCTGCGCGTGCACAAGGTCGACGCCGAAAAGGGTCTGCTGTTGATCACCGGCGCGATCCCCGGGCCGAAGGGCGGCCTGCTGGTCGTTCGCACCGCGGCGAAGGGAGCCTGACGCCATGAGCCTGACCGTGACCGTCTCCGATCCCACTGCTGCCAAGGCCGCCTCGGGAAAGGCGAAGACCGTCGATCTGCCGGCCGAGGTGTTCGACGTGCAGACCAACGTCGCCTTGATCCACCAGGTGGTGGTGGCCCAGCTGGCCGCCGCCCGGCAGGGCACGCACTCCACCAAGACCCGCGGTGAAGTACGCGGTGGTGGCAAGAAGCCGTATCGCCAGAAAGGCACCGGGCGCGCCCGCCAGGGTTCGACCCGTGCGCCGCAGTACGCCGGCGGTGGCGTGGTCCACGGCCCGCAGCCGCGCAGTTATGACCAGCGCACGCCCAAGAAGATGAAGGCCGCCGCCCTGCGCGGTGCGTTGTCCGACCGGGCCCGCAACGATCGCGTGCACGTGGTCAGCTCGCTGGTCAGTGGTGAGGCGCCCTCGACCAAGACCGCGGCCGAGACGCTGGCCAGGCTCACCACCTCGCGCAACGTCCTCGTGGTCGCCGAGCGTGCGGACGAGCTGACGTGGAAGAGCTTGCGCAACGTCCGCAGCGTGCACCTGCTGGAACCCGGTCAGCTCAACACCTACGACGTGCTGATCAGCGACGACGTCGTGTTCACGGCTGAGGCGCTGGAGGCCTTCGTGGCCGGACCGGGCAAGGGCAAGTCGGTGAAGGCCAGCGCCACCAGCGCCGAGGCCGCCGACGTCGCGGATGACGCAGTCGACGAGACCGCGGCTGACGAGACCGGGGCTGACGAGACCGGGGCCGACGAGACCGGGGCCGACGAGACCGCGGCTGACGAGACCGAGGAGAAGGCTTGATGTTCGAGGATCCGCGCGACGTCCTGCTCGCTCCGGTGATCTCGGAGAAGAGCTACGGGCTGCTGGATGACAACAAGTACACCTTCGAGGTGCACCCGGACGCCAACAAGACGCAGATCAAAATCGCGGTCGAGAAGGTGTTCTCGGTCAAGGTCACCGACGTCAACACGTTGAACCGTCCGGGCAAGCGCAAGCGCACCCGGTTCGGCTACGGCCGTCGTAAGGCCGTCAAGCGCGCCGTGGTCACACTGCGCGCGGGCGACCGCATCGACGTGTTCGGGCAGTAGGACGAGCAGGAGAGATCATGGGTATCCGTAAGTACAAGCCGACGACGCCGGGGCGCCGCGGCGCTAGCGTCGCCGACTTCGTCGAGGTCACTCGTGACGAGCCCGAGAAGTCGCTCGTCCGCCCGTTGCACAACAAGGGTGGCCGCAACAACTCCGGCAAGATCACGACCCGGCACCAGGGCGGTGGCCACAAGCGCGCCTACCGGCTGATCGACTTCCGACGGCACGACAAGGACGGCGTGCCGGCCAAGGTCGCGCACATCGAGTACGACCCGAACCGCACCGCGCGCATCGCGCTGCTGCACTACGCCGACGGCGAGAAGCGCTACATCCTCGCGCCGCGGTTGCTCAAGCAGGGCGACGTTATCGAGAACGGGCCGAGTGCGGACATCAAGCCGGGCAACGCCCTGCCGCTGCGCAACATCCCGGTCGGCACCGTGGTGCACGCGATCGAGCTGCGACCCGGCGGCGGGGCCAAGATCGCTCGGTCGGCGGGTGCTTCGGTCCAGCTGGTGGCCAAAGAGGGCGCCTACGCCCAGCTGCGCATGCCCTCGGGTGAGATCCGCAACGTCGACGTGCGCTGCCGGGCCACCGTGGGCGAGGTCGGCAACGCGGAGCAGGCCAACATCAACTGGGGCAAGGCCGGCCGCATGCGTTGGAAGGGCAAGCGCCCGACCGTACGTGGTGTGGCGATGAACCCGGTTGATCACCCGCACGGCGGTGGTGAGGGCAAGACGTCCGGCGGTCGCCACCCGGTGAACCCGAACGGCAAGCCCGAGGGCCGCACCCGTCGTCACAAGGCCAGCGACGCGCTGATCGTCCGTCGCCGTCGTACGAACAAGAAGAGGTAGTAGGCAATGCCACGCAGCCTGAAAAAGGGACCGTTCGTCGACGACCACCTGCTCAAGAAGGTGGACGACCAGAACGACAAGGGCAGCAAAAACGTGATCAAGACGTGGTCGCGTCGTTCGACGATCATCCCCGACATGCTCGGGCACACGATCGCCGTGCACGACGGCCGCAAGCACGTGCCGGTGTTCGTCACCGAGGCGATGGTCGGGCACAAGCTCGGCGAGTTCGCCCCCACCCGCACGTTCAAGGGTCACGTCAAGGACGACCGCCGGGCACGGCGCGGGTAGTACGGAGACGATTGAGATGCCAGCCAACACCGACGACGAGGTGCGCACCGCCATCGCGCGGGCGACCTACGTTCGCGTGACGCCGATGAAAGCGCGCCGGGTGATCGACCTGATCCGCAACAAGCCCGCCGCCGACGCTCTGGCCATGTTGCGGTTCGCGCCACAGGCCGCCAGCGAGCAGATCGCCAAGATTCTCGCGAGCGCCATCGCCAACGCCGAGAACAACTTCAGCCTCGACCCCGAGTCGCTGTTCGTGTCGCGGGCGTTCGTGGACGAGGGCCCGACGCTCAAGCGCTTCCGTCCGCGCGCGCAGGGACGCGCCTACCGGATCAACAAGCGCACCAGCCACATCACGATCGAGGTCGAGAGCATCGACTCGCCGGCCGCCAGAAGGGGACGGAAGTAATGGGTCAGAAAGTAAACCCGAACGGCTTCCGCCTCGGCATCACCACCGACTGGAAGAGCCGCTGGTTCGCCGACAAGCAGTACGCCGAGTACGTCAAGGAAGACGTCGCGATCCGCCGCCTCATGAGCAAGGGCATGGAGCGGGCCGGCATCGCCAAGGTGGAGATCGAGCGCACCCGCGACCGGGTCCGGGTCGACATCCACACCGCCCGGCCCGGCATCGTGATCGGCCGCCGTGGAGCCGAGGCTGACCGGATCCGGGGCGAGCTGGAGAAGCTCACCGGCAAGCAGGTGCAGC
>JAFAWL010000045.1 GCA_019241805.1 Actinomycetota bacterium | reverse complement strand
CCGGATCAGCTATCAGTGCCGGATCAGCTATCAGTGCCGGATCAACCTGTCGTCCCGGATCCGCCTCCCGTCTCGGATCCGTCTGCCCCGCCGCATCAGCCGGTGGTTCGCGAACCCCCTGCCGTCGCCGTGGCTGAAATCGGCGCGCGGCGGGGGCGCCCGTCCCGCTTCGTCCTGAATCCCGCAGCCCGAGTCCTCTGGCGGGCCGCCGGCACGGTTCAGCTGGAGCTCGGTCAGCACGCGCTCGTGCTCGACAGCGCTGACGCAGACGCCCTGCAACGGCTCATCCGCGAACTGACCTCGACCGGCACGCGGCGCACCCGCGAGCGTGCTCAGGCCCTCGACCTGCTGGCCGACGAGGGTTTCATCTGGTCGGCCAGCCGCGCGGATTGTCCAAGTCTCACCGCAACCTTCAACCGATCTGTTTCGGAAACGACGACAGCCGTCCTGCCTACCCCCCGATTGGCGGGCGACCTGGGGGCGCTGCGGGTCCGGTTCGGCGTCCGCGCGACGGAGGTGCTGGCCACCCGCCGAGCCGCCGTGGTCGCCGTCCGCGGATCAGGCCGGCTCGCGGCGGCCGTGGCGACCCTGCTCGCCGCCAGCGGGATCGGCCACGTGACGACTCCCGATTCGGCGGATGTGCGCATCAGCGACGCCGCGCCTGGCGGTCTGACGCCGTCGGACGAAGGGCGACGGTTCGGGCAAGCCGCTCGGGACGCGATCCATCGGTGTGCTCCTGAGACGGTCACCGCCGCGGTGACCGACGACGGACTGATCGACCTTCAGGTGCTGGCGCTCGATGCGCCGTTCGACCCCGAGTTCCGCGAACGGCTGCACGGTGAACGGGCGGCGCATCTGGCGGTTGCCACCGCTCCCGACCACTTCGTCGTCGGCCCCTTGGTGCTGCCCGGACTGACCAGCTGCCTGCGCTGTGCCGATCGGCATCGGATGGACCGAGATGCCAGCTGGGCCGCGCTGGCCGCGCAACTGTGCACGCCTCGCCGGCATGCGGCCCCCTCCGACCTGGCTCTGACCACGATGGCCGCCGCCATCGCGACGATCCAGGCCCTGGCCTACATCGACGGCGATGAGCCCGCCGCGCTGGACGCGAGCCTGGAGCTGTACCTACCCGACTGGCGGGTGCGTCGACGGCAGCGCACGGTCCACCCGGCCTGCGACTGTGCGACGGTGTAGGTGCGGCGAGGCCACCGGCGAACCCGTAGACATCTGGCGCCGAGCGGGTGCGCCGCCTGACATGCTCGCACCGTCTCGGCAGAATGGATATTGTGACCGATATCCCCCGTCGGAGTGCCGCCCGCACGGCGCGACTGGCGGCGCTACCCCTCGGTGTCGCCGGCCGCGCCACGGTCGGCTTCGGCAAGCGGATCACCGGCCGGTCGGCTGAAGCGGTGCAGGCCGACCTGCAGCAACGCACCGCCGAGCAATTGTTCAGCGTCCTGGGCGAGCTCAAGGGCGGCGCCATGAAGTTCGGGCAGGCGCTGTCGGTGTTCGAGGCGGCGCTGCCCGAGGAGTCGGCCGCGCCCTATCGCGAGGCGCTCACGCGATTGCAGGACGCGGCGCCACCGATGCCCGCCACCGTCATGCACAAGGTGCTCGACGAGCAGTTCGGACGACGCTGGCGCGACCGATTCGCCTCTTTCGACGACGAGCCGGCCGCGGCCGCCAGCATCGGCCAAGTCCATCGCGGCACCTGGGCCGACGGCCGCGAGGTCGCCATCAAAATTCAATACCCGGGGGCCGGCCCCGCCCTGATGGCCGATTTCACCCAGCTCTCGCGCTTCGCGCGCGTCTTCGGTCGGCTGTCACCGGGCCTGGACATCAAGCCGTTGCTGGCCGAGCTCAAACAGCGGGTGCAGGAGGAGTTGGACTACAGCCTGGAAGCCGACGCTCAGCGCGGCTTCGCGGCCGCGTACGCCGGTGACGAGAACATCGCGATCCCACGAGTGGTGGCCAGCGCGCCCAAGGTGCTCGTCACCGAGTGGATCGAAGGGACGCCGCTGTCGCGGATCATCGCGCGCGGCAGCTCCGAGGAACGGGATCGGGCCGGGTCGCTGCTGGCGCTGCTGCACTACTCCGCACCCGAGCGCGCGCACCTGCTGCACGCCGATCCGCATCCCGGCAATTTCCGGATCCTGCCCGACGGGCGACTGGGAGTGGTCGATTTCGGGGCGGTGGCCCGGCTGCCGGGTGGCGGCCCGGTCGCCCTGGGCCGATTGATTCGCCACGCCTTGAACGGCGATCGCGGTGAGCTGATGCGCCTGCTGCGGGAGGAGAACTTCATCCGCCCCGGCGTCGTCGTCGACGCCGACAAGTTGCTCGACTACCTCGGACCGATCGTCGAGCCGTTGACCGTCGAAGAGTTCACCTTCGATCGGGATTGGATGCGCACGCAGGCGGCGCGGATCGGTGATCCGCGACGCGAGGAGGCCCAGGTCGGGCGGATGCTCAACCTGCCTCCGTCGTACCTGCTCCTGCACCGGGTCACGCTCGGCTCCTTGGCGGTGCTTTGCCAGCTCGGCGCGACGGTCGGCTGCCGGGCGCTGGCCGAGCGCTGGCAGCCCGGCTTCGCCGAGTGATCGGCTAGACGGGCACCCGGACGAGCCATCGGCTCCGCCGGTGACGGCGTCAGGCCAGCGGCGCCGGCACGCGCCGCAGCGCCCCGTACACGACCCACGCGAGCACGCCGAACAGAACCGCCGCGCTGACGCTGACGCCGAATCCCGAGCGGCCGCCGTGGTCATCGGCCAACCGCCCGACCACGGCGGCCCCGAGTCCGTAACCGATGTTCAACCCGGTTGACAGCCACGCCAGCCCTTCGGTCAGCGATCTGGTCGGGACGATTTCGGCAACCAACCCGAAGGACGTGATCAGTGTTGGCGCGATGCTCAATCCGACGACAACGGCGCAGACGGCCAAGGTGGGCACGTTGACGGCGGCCAGGAAGAGCGGAGGCAGGAGCGCGAAGATCGACGACTGTAGGCGGAACCGCCAGGGCAGGGATCCACGCCAAGTGCGACTGCCGTAGAGCAGACCGGCCAGTCCGCTGCCCAGCGCGAACACCGCCAGTACGACGCCCGACAGGTTGGCGTGCCCGTGCTGACCGCTGAACGCCACCATGCTCAGTTCGGTACTGGAGAAGACGGCCCCCATGGCGATCGACGCGAACAGCACGAGCACCATCCCGCGCTCCCGCAGGGCAGTGCCGGGCCGATCCCCTTCGTGCTCATGCACGGGCGGCTCGGTGTCGGTCAGTCGAGCCATCCATAGCGATCCGCCGATGACGAGCGCCGCCCCGGCAATCAGCGGCGCCACCGGATCCAGTTCGGTGGCCAGCAGGGTCGCGAGCAGTGGGCCGAGCAGGAACACGGCCTCGTCGAGCGTCGATTCGAGCGAGTAGGCCGTCGACAGTTCCGGACGACCGGCGAGCACATGCGACCAACGGGCCCGCACGAGCGAGCCGATCGACAGGAAGCTGAAGCCGGCTACGGTCGCGGGGATGGTCTCCCACCACTCCGACGCGCCGGCCTCGACGATGGCGATGATCGCCGCAACCGCGGCGATGTGCACGAGCGCGGCCGGAACCAGCACCCGCCCCTGTCCGAATCGATCGACGAGCACGGCGCCGAACGGATTGCCCGGAGCGCCGCCCAGGATGTAGCAGGCGGACAGCACCCCCCCGAACGCGTAGTGGTGGGTGCGCAGCGAGATCAACAGCACCAAGGCGATCGGGTAAATCGCCAGCGGCAGGCGAGCGACGAACCCGGCTCCGCAGAATGCTCCCGTTCCCGGCGTGCGAAAGACCGACCGGTAGGTCCCGAGCATCTAGAAGCCGAGCCGATCGAGCTTCTTCGGATCGCGTTGCCATTCGGACTCGACGGCTACGTGCAGGTCCAGATGCACGCGCCGGCCCAGCAGTGCCTCGATCTGTTGGCGGGCCTGCGTTCCGATCGTCTTGAGACGGGCACCTTTGGCGCCGATGACGATCCCCTTCTGACTGGTCCGTTCCAGATGGATGGTCGCGTAGATGTCGAGTAGCTCAGGGCGACCCTCATGGTCGTGCATCTCCTCGACGGTGACGGCGATCGAGTGCGGCAACTCGTCGCGCACACCGGCCAGCGCCGCCTCCCGGATCAGTTCGGCCACCCGCACGTCTTCCGGTTCGTCAGTGGTGGCGTCGTCGGGATACAGCTGCGGTCCCTCGGGCAGACGGGCGACGAGCAGGTCGGCCAGCAGTTCGACCTGGTCACCGGCCACAGCCGACACGGGCACGATGTCGGCGAACGCGCCCAGTTCGCTCACCGCCATCAGCTGCGCGGCTACGGCGTCGCGTCCGACCGTGTCGGTCTTGGTCACGATCGCGACGACCGGCGCGCGTAGTCCGGTGAGCTCCGAGACGATGAACCGGTCGCCCGGACCGATCTTCTGGTCGGCGGGCAGGCAGAAGCCGATCACGTCGACCTCGGCCAGCGTCGAGCGAACGACGTCGTTGAGACGTTCGCCGAGCAGGGTGCGCGGACGGTGCAGGCCGGGCGTGTCGACGAGGATCAGTTGACCGGCGGGGCGTGCGACCACGCCTCGGATGGCGCGCCGGGTCGTCTGCGGCTTGTCGCTGGTGATGGCGATCTTGGTGCCGACCAACGCGTTCGTCAGCGTCGATTTGCCGGCGTTCGGTCGCCCGACGAAGCAGCAGAAGCCGGATCGGAAGACGGGTTCGGGCACGGGCTCATCGTCTCACTGCGCAGAATCCAGTCAGGTCCGGTCAGCTGAGCACGGATCCGTCCGGACCGGCCCGGAGGACCGGCGCGGCCGGGGCCACGTCGGCCACGGCGGCCCGCCCGGCGTCATCGGCGGTGTCCGGCCCGAGTACGACCGCGGCCTCCAGGCCGCTCGCTCCGGAGGACACCGCCATGGCCACCGCGACCTGTAGGGCCGAGAGGGTCAGCGACGGCAGGGTCACGGTGGCGGCGACGTATGTGCGCCCGTCGGCGTCGCGGACGGCCGCGCCCTGGGCCGCGCCGGTGCGGGCGCGGGCCGAACGGGCCAGCGTGACGAGCTTGGCGTCCTCGCTGGCCAACGGCGAGCCGGCGTCGGTCATGCATGCTCCGGAAGGTCGACGGGATGCTCGGCGGCCAGCCGGCGCACGAGCACCGTATCGACCTGGTTGCGGCGGCCGCCGACACTCTCGGCCGTCAGTTCCAGCCCGTGCACCTGCGCGGTCGAACCGGCGATGGGTACGCGGCCGATCGACTCGGCCAGCAGACCGCCGACGGTCTCGACGTCGTCCCGGTCGGGCACGTCCACGCCGAACAGTTGGGCCAGGTCCTCGACAGCGAGTCGGGCGGTGACCCGCGCGGTGTCGTCGTCGATGCGCTCGATGGGCGCGCGTTCGTTGTCGTACTCGTCGGTGATCTCTCCGACGATCTCTTCCAGGATGTCCTCGATGGTGACCAGGCCGGCCGTGCCACCGTATTCGTCGATGACGATCGCGATGTGTGTACGCAGGGCCTGCATCTGACGTAGCAGCTCGTCGACCGGTTTCGACTCCGGCACGTAGGTGGCCGGGCGCATCACCTCGTGCACGTGGGTGGTGCGGGCCCGGTCGGTGTCCTGTGCCCGTCGCGCCAGGTCCTTGAGGTAGGTCACACCGATGATGTCATCGATGTTCTCGCCGATCACCGGTATGCGGCTGAAGCCGCTGCGCAAAGCGAGCGCCAATGCCTGTGGCACCGACTTGCTGCCCTCGATCCACACCAGCTCGGTGCGCGGCACCATCACCTCACGCGCAATCGTGTCGCCGAGCTCGAACACGGATTGGATCATCTGACGCTCGCCGCTTTCGACCACGCCGCGTTCCTCGGCCAGATCGACCAACTCGCGCAGCTCGACCTCCGAGGAGAACGGGCCGTCACGGAAGCCGCGCCCGGGGGTGAGCGCGTTGCCGATGAGGATCAACAGCGACGCCAGCGGGTTGAACAACTGGCCGAGCAGTCGTACGAGTCGTGACGTTGCCAGCGCGACCCGATAGGGGTGCAGTCGGCCGAGCGTGCGCGGGCCGACGCCCACGATCGCGTATGACACCACGATCATGATCAGCACCGTGACGAGGTACACGGTCCAGTCGGAACCGAAGGTGCCACGAGCGACCACGGCGGCGAGTACGGTCGCGGTCAGTTCGCAGCTGACTCGCAGCAATAGCAGCAGATTCGTGTAACGGGCCCGGTCGGCGACGATCAGCGCAAGCCGGCGCGCGCCGCGCACTCCGTCCCGGCTCATCTCCTCCACCCGCGCGACCGAGACCCGCGCCAGCGCGGAGTCGATGCCCGCGAGAACTCCGGCGATCGGCACCAGGCAGATCGCGAAGACGAGCACGATCACGTCGTCGCCGCTCACGTCGAGGTCCGGGGGGCAACGCAGCGCCTGGCCGGACGCTCGACCGATAGGGGTAACGCAGGATCGGCGACGTCAGCCACGACGACCGCCTCGGGTGTCGCGGATCTCGCCACCGGTTCCCGGTTGCGGCGGGTGGATCGGCCCACGCCCACTTCGGCGCTCCCATTCGCGGAGTAGCTGGGCCTGCAGCTCGAACATCTCGCGTTCCTCGTCGGGTTCGCTGTGGTCATAGCCGAGCAGGTGCAAGATTCCGTGCGTAGTCAGTAGGTGCAGCTCGGCCTCGGTCGAATGACCCGCGGAGCGCGCCTGGTCGGCGGCGACCGCCGGGCAGAGCACAACGTCGCCCAGCAACGCCGGGCTGCTGCCGTACTCGGGGCCGCCGGGGCCCGCGCGGTCGCCGGCGTCGAGGGGCAGTTCCTCGCCGTCCATCGGAAAGGCCATCACGTCCGTCGGCCCGGGCAGATCCATCCACTGTTGATGAAGCCCGGCCATGGCGTCGGCGTCGAGCAGCACGATCGAGAGCTCGGCCAAGGAGTTGATCTTCATGGCGTCTAGGACGAAGCGTCCGAGTTCAGTCAGCCCGACCTCGTCGACGGTCGTGCCCGACTCGTTGTTGATCTCGATGCTCATCTCGGGATCCGCGGCACGTCGTCGCTCAGCGTCGGGGTTTCTGGCGTTGCGGCCCGGCGACCGGTCGTCGCTGCCCGCCGTCCCCGCCGGGCACCTGGGCCCGCGCATGATCGAATTTCTCGTAGGCGTCGACGATCTCACTGACCAGCCGGTGACGGACGACATCGGAACTGGTCAGGTTCGCGAAGTGCACGTCGTCGATCTCAGCCAGAATCTCCCGCACGACGCGCAGCCCGCTCTGCGTGTCGCCCGGCAGGTCGACCTGGGTCACGTCGCCGGTGACGACCATCTTGGAACCGAAGCCGAGCCGGGTCAAAAACATCTTCATCTGCTCAGGAGTGGTGTTCTGCGCCTCGTCCAGGATTACGAACGCGTCGTTGAGCGAGCGTCCACGCATGTACGCCAGCGGCGCCACCTCGATCGTGCCGGCCTGCATAAGGCGGGGGATCGAGTCGGCGTCCAGCATGTCCTGCAGCGCGTCGAGCAGCGGCCGCAGATACGGATCGATCTTGTCGTACAGGGTGCCGGGCAGAAAGCCCAGGCGCTCCCCCGCCTCGACGGCCGGTCGGGTCAGGATGATGCGGTTGACCTGCTTGGCCTGCAGGGCCTGCACCGCCTTCGCCACGGCCAAATAGGTCTTGCCCGTACCCGCAGGACCGATGCCGAAGACGATGGTGTGCTTGTCGATCGCGTCGACGTAGTGCTTCTGGTTCAGCGTCTTGGGTCGGATCGTCTTGCCGCGGCGCGACAGGATCGACAGGCTCAGTACCTCGGCCGGCCGTTCACCGCTGGGTTGACTGAGCATGCCCCGGACCCGGCTCACCGCATCGGGCGTGAGGTTCTGGCCGGCGCGAACGAGTTCGAGTAGTTCTTCGATCAGGCGGGTGGCCACGGCGTTGTCGGCCGGCTGACCGGTGATGGTGATCTCGTTGCCGCGCACATGGATGTCGCTGTCGAGGTTCTTCTCGATGACGCGCAACAACTCGTCACGCGAGCCGAGCAGGGCCACCATCGCCTGGTCGCCGGGAACGACGACCGTGGTCGATACGCGATCAGATCGAGGTGTGGGATCTGACAAGTTCGGCTCTCTGCTCGGTGACCGGGACCCTTCCACTGTACAAGTGCGTCGCTCGGTTTCTGCGCCGAAGACAGAATTCGCCGAACCTCAGCCACGTGCGCGCCGCCTCAGCCGGGCGGCCAGGTCATCGGCCGGCCGGCGAGCACGTGGGCGTGGACGTGGAAGACCGTCTGACCGACGCCGGCGCCGGTGTTGAAGACGACCCGGTAGTCGGTCAGGCCCTGGTCGCGCACGTAGGCGGCGACGGCTCGCAGCACGGCGGCCGAATCCGCGGCGTCGGCGGCTAGCTCCGCGATATCGCGACTGTGCCGCTTCGGGATGACCAGCACGTGCACCGGCGCTTGCGGGTCGATGTCGGCGAAGACCAGCGTGTCGTCGTCCTCGCGCAGCCTCGTCGCGGGCACCTCGCCGGCCACGACGGAGCAGAACAGGCAATCGTCGGCCATCCGGCGACCCTAGCGCCGGCGCTCACGTCCAGCGGTCGGGCCTCACGTCCAGCGGTCGGGCCTCACGTCCAGCGGCCGGTCAACACGCTGACCGCGGCGGCGGCGGCCGCACCTGCCGTGGACGTTCGCAGCACCGGCTGCCCGAGCCGCACCACACCGGCGCCGGCCGCCGCGAACAGCGCGAGCTCCTCCGGGCTCAGGCCGCCCTCGGGGCCGACAACGACGATGACCTCGTCCGCGGCCGCCAGGTCCTGGCTGTGGTCGGTCAGCGCTTGGTCGGCCTGCTCGCTCAACACCAGTCCGACGGCGGTCCCGGTCCGGAGCCTGGCCGCCACGGCGGCGGTGTCCGCGAGCGCCGACACGTCCGGCCGCCAGGGGCGCCGGCTCTGCTTGGTGGCCTCGCGCGCGGTCCGGCGCCAGCGGGTCAACGCCCGCTCACCTCGTTCGTCGCTCCACCGCACGACCGAGCGCTCGGCGGCCCACGGGACGATCTCGTCCACGCCGAGTTCGGTCATCAACTCCACCGCGAGCTCGGCCCGCTCGCCCTTCGGCAGTGCTTGGACCACGACCAGCCGCGGGCGGGGGGCGGCGACCCGGGTGCGCGCGAGCACGGCGAGTACGGCCACGCCGGGGCGGACCGTTCGCACCGCGCAGGTAAGAACCTGACCGCGGCCGTCACCGACGAGCACCCGCTCGCCGATCTCGAGCCGCTTCACCGTCGTGGCGTGCCGTCCCTCGGCACCGTCGAGCACGAACTCGTCGCCGTCCGGCACAACGTCCAGCAGGAACAGCGCGAGCGTCACGGTTCAGTGACCACCGAACGCGTCGCGCACTTTCGAGAACAGGCCGCCCTTGGCGCTGGTGACGGACACGTCTTCGCTGCGCAGTGTCGCCAGTTCGCGCAACAGCTTCTCCTGGGCCTCGTCCAGCCGGGTGGGCGTGCGGACCTCGACGTGTACCAGCAGGTCACCGCGCGCGGAGCTGCGCAGCCGCGGAACACCCTTGCCACGCAAGGTGATCACCTGGCCGGACTGGGTGCCTGCTCGGATGTCGAGCTTTTCTTCGCCGTCCAGGGTCGTCAACACCAGATCGGTGCCGAGCGCGGCGGCTGTCATCGGCACAACCACCGTGCAATGCAGGTCGGCGCCGTCGCGGGTGAACGTGTCGTGCGGCTTCTCGGCGATCTCGATGTAGAGATCGCCGGCCGGACCGCCTCCCGGTCCGACTTCACCCTGTCCGGACAGGCGGATGCGCATACCGTCCTCGATTCCGGCCGGAACGTCGACGGCGATGGTGCGGCGCGATCGCACCCGACCCTCGCCCCCACAGGTCGGGCAGGGTGACGGGATCTGCTGGCCCGTGCCTCCGCAGACGTGACACGGCCGCGACGTCATCACCTGGCCGAGGAACGAGCGCTGAATGCTCTGGATCTCGCCGGATCCACCGCACGTGCCGCATGTCCGTGGCGAGGTTCCGGGCGCGCACCCGGTGCCGGTGCAGGTCGAACAGACAATCGCGGTGTCGACGGCGATCTCCTTGCGGACGCCGAACGCCGTCTCGGCCAGCGTCAGCTCGACCCGCAGCAGGGCATCGGCCCCCTGCCGCACCCGACTGCGCGGCCCCCGGCCCCCCGCGGCGCCGGCGCCGGCGCCGCCGAAGAATGCTTCGAACACATCGCCGAAGGACCCGAAACCCGTGAACGGATTGCCCGCGCTGCCACCGCCGCTGCTCAGCGGATCGCCGCCGAGGTCGACCATCCGGCGCTTCTCGGGATCGGAGAGCACCTCGTAGGCCGCGGTGATCTGCTTGAAGCGCTCCTGCGCCTCCGGTTCGGGGTTCACGTCCGGGTGCAACTCCCGGGCCAGCCGACGGTAGGCCCGCTTGATCTCCTCACCGGTCGCGTCGCGACCCACGCCGAGCAGGCCGTAGTAATCGCGGGGGGTGTCGGCCACGGGGATTCAGGACTCCAGTCGGTCAGGTCACGAGACTGGCACTCGGCCAGACCGAGTGCCAGTTACCGGCTCCAGTGTACGTACCTCAGCGCTCGGCCAGCAGCTCTCCGACGTAGCGGGCGACGGCGGCCACGCGCGCCATGGTGTGGCCGTAGTCCATTCGCCGCGGACCGAGCACACCGACCGCGCCGAGGGCAGCTCCGCGGGCCCGGTAACCACTCGTGATGACCGAGGTGGCGATCAAACCCTCGTGGGCGTTCTCGTTGCCGATGCTGACAACGACCTGGGTCGACGTGGCCGACTGGTCGAGCAGCCGCAGCAGCACGACCTGCTCCTCCAACGCCTCCAGCACCGGGCGGATCGCCGGGAAATCCAGAGCGTGCTCGGTCAGATTGGCGGTGCCGCCCAACACCACCCGCTCGCTGTGCTGCTCGACCAACGTCTCGAGCAGGACCGAGACCAGCGTGCTCACCAAACCGCGCAGTTGCGGGTCGACCGTGCGTGGCAATTCGGTGACGATTTCGGGCGCGTCGGCGAGTAACCGGTCGCGCAGCCGCAGGTTGAGCGTCTGGCGCAGATCGGCGACCGACTCGTCGGAGACGGGGGCCGGCAGTTCGACGACGCGCTGCTCCACCCGGCCGGTATCGGTGATCAGGACCAGCATCAGCCGTGCGGCCGTGAGCTGGACGATCTCGATGTGACGCACGCGGCTGCGCGATAGCGAGGGGTACTGCACGACCGCCACGTTGCGGGTCAGCTGGGCGAGGGTGCGGACCGCGCGATGCAGCACGTCGTCGAGGTCGACCGCGTTGTCGAGAAAGGTCTGGATGGCGCGCTTCTCGGCCGGTGACAGCGGCTTGATCGAGGTCAACCGGTCGACGAACATCCGGTAACCGGCGTCGGTCGGCACGCGACCGGCGCTGGTGTGCGGCTGCGCGATCAGGCCGTCCTCCTCGAGGGCGGCCATGTCGTTGCGTATGGTCGCGGGCGAGACACCGAGATTGTGTCGATCGGCCAATGCCTTGCTGCCGACCGGCTCATTGGTCGCGATGAAGTCCTCGACGATCGCGCGCAGCACCTCCAGCTTGCGGTCCTCCACGCTCACCGTCGCCCTTTCTGCCGTGTGCGCGCCCCCGATCGCGCAACCGCCTCCAGCTTATTCTGGCCTCACGCGGGGTGACGGACGCGCGCGCTAGGCTGCACGCCGGTTGAGTGTTTTGTCGTGTTCTCGGAAGAAGGCTTCGGTGATCTTCAAGGCGGTCCAGGAAGGTCGCCCGTATCCCGACCACGCCTTCTCGACGCGCGACTGGGCCTCGGTGCCGCCGCGATCGGTGCGCCTGGACGAACTAATCACGACCAAGCGCGAACTGGCCCTCGACACGTTGCTCGACGAGGACTCGACCTTCTACGGGGACCTGTTCCCGCACGCCGTGCAGTGGGGCGGCGAGATCTATCTCGAGGACGGTCTGCACCGGGCGCTTCGGGCCGCGCTGCAGCAGCGGACCACCATCCACGTCCGTGTTCTCGATCTGGACGAGCTCAAACCCCGCTGATCGGTCAGGTCCCGGTCAGCAACTCGCGCACGACCGCGTCGGCGAGCAACCGCCCCCGCTGGGTCAGCGATACGCGGCCGGCGTCCAAGGCGCGCGGATCGACCAGACCCCAGCCGGCCAGATCACCGACTCGCCCCCGCCCAGGCTCGGGCACGTCGGTGAGGGCCAGCCCGTCGCGCATGCGCACGCCCAGCATGACCTTCTCGGTCAGCTTGGCCCGGGCGTCGAGCACCTCCCGGCCGGCGGCGGGACTGCGCCCGGCCTCCAGGGCGGCGGCGTAACGAGCCGGATGCTTGACGTTCCACCAGCGCACTCCGCCCACGTGACTGTGCGCCCCGGGACCGATTCCCCACCAGCTGGCGTCACGCCAATACAACTCGTTGTGCCGGCAGCGCGCGCCGGTCGACCGAGCCCAGTTCGACACCTCGTACCACTCGAAGCCCGCGGCCTGCAGCGTCTCGTCGGCTTGCACGTAGCGATCCGCCAGGACGTCGTCGTCGGGTGCGGGCACCACTCCGGCCGCCACCTGTCGCGCCAGGGCCGTGCCCTGTTCGACCACCAGGGCGTAGGCACTGATGTGGTCGGGTCCGGCGTCGAGAGCCGCGTCCAGCGAGGCCTGCCAGTCGGCCTCGCTCTCATACGGTGCGCCGTAGATCAAATCGAGATTCACGTGCTCGAAGCCCGCGGCGTGGGCGTCGGCGACGACGTGCTCCGGGCGACCCGGGCGGTGACGCCGGTCGAGCACCTCCAGCACGCGCGGCACCGCCGATTGCATTCCGATCGAGATGCGGGTGAACCCGGCCGCGCGCAGACGATCCAGGTAGGCGGGCGTGACCGACTCCGGATTGGCCTCGGTGGTGATTTCGGCATCGGGCGTGAGGCCGAACAGCTCACCGATCTCGCGCACGATCAAGCCGAGGTGCTCGGCCGGCAGGATCGTGGGCGTGCCCCCGCCGAAGAACACCGTCGTCGCCGGTTGCTGGGCCTGCCGAAGCACCTCTCGGGCCAGTCGAAGTTCCAGCAGCGCGGTGTCGGCGAACGACCCGCGGCTCACACTGGGTCCCAACTCGGTCGCGGTGTAGGTGTTGAAGTCGCAGTACCCGCAGCGCGCCTCGCAGAACGGAATATGCACGTACACGCCGAACGGCACGTCGTAGGCAGCGTAGAGCGCCGCACCGGGCAGGCGGCCGTCCGCCGGCGCCGGCTCGCCGGTGGGCAGCGCGCTGGGCATGCATCCAGTGTGACTTGGTAGTTAAGGGCATCGACACACGACCCACCGCCGACGCCGAGCGGCGCCACCGCGCGCGATTTCAGTGCTGGACGTCGACCCGCACGAAGGACTCGTAGTGGTCGTCGGTGTAGTAGAACTCGCCGCGCGAACCGGTCACGATGCGCCGGGTCGCCCGGGTCGAGGCGCCCGGCGTGGTCACGGTGTACTCGTGGTAGTAACCACGTGATCGAGTCGGCAGCAGGTGCTCGTCGTTGGCGAAGACGGTGCCGTCCTCGGAGTAGGGATACGGGCCGCCGTGCTGGATCAGCGCGACCGTAGCCGCGGCCTGCGGCGGCAACGAGGACAGGGCGACGGTACGCATCGTCGCGCCGCTCGAGCGACCGCTCGATGCCGGCGCGCCCGTCGTGCTGCCGGCCACGGCGGGCGCGGCATGGTGCGACGAACGGGCCGCCTGCACGCCGTAGCCGATCGCGAGCGCAACCAGCAGCGCCACGAGCGCGATGAGAGGTCGACGGGCGCGCGGCACGCGGCGACTGTACGTCGCCTCATACTCTGGCTCGCGCTATGGCGTGGGACGGCCCTCGCGTGCTTCGATCCTTGCCATGAGTGATTCGTTTGTCGCACGAACTGTTCACTTCGATGCCGGCGGCGACTCGATCGAGGGCTACGCCGCCCTGGTCGAGGACAGCGAGCCACGCGGCGGTGTCGTGGTGCTCCACCACCTGCCCGGCTACGACGCCTGGTCCAAGCAGGTCGTGCGGACCCTCGGTGCGATGGGCTACAACGCCGTGTGCCCGAACCTCTACTCGCGCGACGCTCCCGGCGCGGCACCGGACGACGCCGCTGCCCTGGTCCGCTCCCGCGGCGGCGTGCCCGACTCGCGCATCCTCACCGACGCCGAGGGCGCCGCGGGCTACCTGCGGGGGCAAGCCAACTCGAACGGCAAGGTCGGCGTCATCGGTTACTGCTCGGGCGGGCGGCAGAGCGCGCTGGTCGCCTGCAATCTCGACGTGGATGCCGCCGTCGACTGCTACGGCGCCTACGTCACCGGGACCGTTCCGGACGGTTGGCTGCTGAAGATCACCAACTTGACCGACCAGCTGCCGAACCTGCGTTGCCCGCTGCTGGGCCTGTTCGGCAACGAGGACAAGACGCCCTCCCCCGAGCACGTCGACGAACTCGACGCGGTGCTCTCGGCGAACAACAAGCAGTTCGAGATTCATCGCTACGACGGGGCGGGCCACGGCTTCTTCACCACCGACCGCCCGAGTTATCGCGTCGAAGCGGCGGTGGACGGTTGGGAAAAGATCTCCGACTTCTTCGCGAAGAACTTGGGGGTGATGGGCGGATGTGCACGTACGCCACGGTGAATATCGCCGCCACCGGCAGCGCGAAGACCGACGAGCGGTGGCGCCGGATCGACGGCGCGACGGTGTACTTCGATCATCCGGTGCATGCACTGGCCGATCACACGCTCAACATCGATTTCGCGGTGCCCTCGGCGGGGCCCGCCGGTCGGGTCGCACTCGAGCTGACGGCCGACACCGCCCTCGCGCTGGCCGCCGCGATCCAGGACGCGATCGCGTCGGCCCCACCGGCCCTGGTGGCCGAGTCGGTCGCTCGCGCCTCGTAACCCGGTGCGGGCCGCTTTCGCCGCGTCGGCGGCTGCCGAGGATCCGCTCTCGGCGCTTGTCGTGGACGAACGTCCCGCCCCCCAGGCCCGGGACGGCTGGATCACCGTCGAGGTCAAGGCGGCCAGCCTGAATCACCACGACCTGTTCACCCTGCGCGGGGTCGGCATCCCGGGCGACCGATTGCCGATGATCCTGGGTTGCGACGCCGCGGGAATCGACACCGAGAGCGGTGAACCGGTGATCGTGCACTCCGTCATCGCGACACCGGGCTGGGCTGGTGACGAGACGCTCGATCCCGGCCGCACGCTGCTCTCGGAACTGCATCAGGGCACGTTGGCCGAATACGTCTCGGTGCCCAAGGCCAACCTCCTACCCAAGCCGCCGGAGCTGTCGTTCACCGATGCCGCCTGCCTGCCGACGGCGTGGCTGACGGCCTACCGAATGCTGTTCGTGAAATCGGGGCTGCGTCCGGGCCAGTCGGTGCTCGTGCAGGGTGCGTCCGGGGGCGTGGCCTCCGCCTGTATCTCACTGGCACGCGCGGGCGGCTTCACCGTCTACGCGACCGCTCGCACGCCCGAGAAGCAGCAGGCTGCCCTTGGCTTCGGAGCCCACGCGGCCTTCGCCTCCGGAGCCCGGTTGCCCGAACGGGTGGACGCCGTGATGGAGACTGTCGGCGCGGCAACGTGGGCGCACTCGCTACGCACCCTCAAGCCCGGCGGCCGCATCGTCATCTCCGGTTCGACCTCCGGGCCCAATCCGGCGGCAACCGAACTGAACCGGATCTTCTTTCTTGCCCTGTCGGTGGTCGGCTCGACCATGGGGACGAAGC
>JAFAWL010000100.1 GCA_019241805.1 Actinomycetota bacterium | reverse complement strand
CCAGACCCCGTCTTTGTCGGTCTTGGGCGGTGTGTGGTTCCAGAAGCCGTTGCACTCCATGTCGCCGTAGGCGCTGGCCAACGGGGCGAACCGGGTGTCGCCGGAGGACTTCCAGTCGACGTAGGTCAGCTCGCGCCACTCCGGCGCGTCCTGCGACTGGTCGTAGCTGTCGAGGACCACGTAGCCGGTCTTCTCGAACACAGGAAGGGTTATGTAGCTCATGCTGCGGGCAGCCTTTCGCACCGGCGATCGGGGGAAACATCGCTTTTGGCCGAAGCTATCACGCAGCTCGACGTCCTTCTGGCAACGACGCAGGGCGTTCTCAGACCTCAGGTTTCGCGCACGCTGAGCTTTCTCAAACGCTGAGCTTTCTCAAACGCTGAGCCTTCTCAAACGCTGAGCCTTCTCAAACGCTGAGCCTTCTCAAACGCTGTGCGGCTCCGTTCGTTCGGCCGTGTGATCGTCGGCCCCGGCGGCCAGCCCGTGACGGGCCCGATGCGCACGAGCGCTGGCGTAGAGGCAGACGGCGGCCGCGGCGGCCAGATTAAGGCTCTCCGCCCGGCCATGGATCGGGATGCGCACGCTGCGATCCGCCGCCGCCAAGACCTCGGGCGGCAGACCGTGGGATTCGCTGCCGAATAGCCACAGCGTCGGTCCGGCGAGCTGCCCGTGATCGATCAGCCCGTCGAGGTCGCGACCGCCCGCACCCGAAGTCGCCAGACAGCTGAGCCCTGCAGCCCGCGCCTGCTCGAGAAGGTCCAGCGGGTCGACGTCGAGGACGACGTCGAGGTGGAACAAGCTACCGGCGCTGGCTCGGACGGCCTTCCCGTTGTAGGGGTCGACGCCGCCGGTAGCGATCACGGCATCGGCGCCGGCGGCGTCGGCAGTGCGCAGAACGGTGCCGGCGTTGCCGGGATCGTTCGTCTCGACCAGGGCGGCCACCAGAGCGGGCCGCCGGCCGAGCACGCCGGCCAACGAAGTGTCGACACGGAGACAAACGGCGATCAGACCTTGCGGTGTGACCGTCTCGGACAGGCCCGCCGCGGCCTTGTCACTGATCGGATCCACGGAGATGCCGGCGGCGTGGGCCAGTTCGGCGAGTTCGCTGTGACGCGCCAAGCCGTGTTCGGTCCCGAACAGTTCGACCACCGCCTCGGGCCGGCGTAGCGCCTCGCGAACCCCTTGGGCACCCTCGACGAGCAACCGCCCGGCGTCGCGGCGACCACGGCGGCTGGTGAGCCGGCGGGCCGCAACGAGCCGGGCGTTCGAGTCGCTCAGGACCCGCCGACGCGGGGCGCTCGTGTCAGGCAGCCGAACTCTGGGCGGCGGCGCCGCCGGTGCCGACCTCGGCAACCGCCGCGCGGGCGACCTCGACGAGCGCGGTGAACGCCGCCGGGTCGTTGACAGCCAGATCGGCCAGCACCTTGCGGTCGACGCTGACGTCGGCGAGCCGCAGGCCCTGGATGAAGCGGTTGTAGGTGATGTCATTCGCTCGGGCTGCCGCGTTGATGCGGGTGATCCAGAGCTGCCGGAAGTCGCCCTTGCGCGCCTTGCGGTCGCGATAGGAGTACGTCGCCGAGTGGAGCAGCTGCTCCTTGGCCTTGCGATAGAGGCGGGACCGCTGGCCCCGGTAGCCGGAGGCGGCCTCGAGGGTCGTACGGCGCTTCTTCTGAGCGTTCACTGCCCGCTTGACGCGTGCCACGGTGATTGTCCTTCGGTTCGGGCCGTACGCACTCGTACGGCAGGAGTAGAGACCAGAGCCTGGCGCGCGTCAGCGCCCGAGCAGCTTCTTCACGCGGCCGGCGTCGGCATCGGACAGCTCGCTCGTACCGGTCAGCCGCCGCGTCAGCGTGCTCGGCTTGCGCTCGAGCAGGTGCCGCTTGCCGGCGCGCTGGAACAGCAGCTTCCCGCCGCCGGTCACCTTGATCCGCTTCTTCATCCCGCTGTGAGTCTTGTTCTTGGGCATGTGCCGTCCTTCATCGCGGCCCGGCCACATCGGCTGGGCAAAGCTTGCGCCAAGGGCTCACGTGCCCTTGCCGTCGATATCGCTATTGGGCCGGAGCGGCCGCAGTTGTAGCTATTCGGCCCGAGCGGCCGCGGTTGTGGCTATTCGGCCGGAGCGGCCGCGGTGTCCGGGGTGGACTCGCGCGACGCGCGAGTGATCTTCGCTCCGCGGTGCGGGGCAACCACCATGATCATGTTTCGACCGTCCTGCTTCGGCGCGGATTCTACGAAGCCGAGCTCCTGGATGTCCTCGGCCAGCCGCTGCAGCAGCCGGAACCCGAGCTCGGGCCGAGATTGCTCGCGACCACGGAACATGATCGTGACCTTCACCTTGTCGCCCGCCTTGAGGAACCGCTCGACGTGACCCTTTTTGGTGTCGTAGTCGTGCGAGTCGATCTTCGGACGGAGCTTCATCTCCTTGATGACGGTGAGGGCTTGGTTTCGCCGGGCCTCGCGCGCCTTCTGCGCGTTCTCATACTTGAACTTGCCGTAGTCCATGAGCTTGCAGACGGGCGGGCGGGCCATCGGAGCGACTTCGACCAGATCCAGATCGGACTCGGCAGCCAATTCCAAGGCCTTGCCGATCGGCACGATGCCGACCTGCTCACCCTCGGGGCCGACGAGCCGGACCTCGGGGACACGAATCCGGTCGTTGATCCTCGGTTCGGAACTGATGGGACCTCCTAGGTCACGTGTAATCGGGGCCGCGACGCCGCCTGAGGCGCATCACGGGTCGGGCTGGCTCACCGTCTACAACGTCGCGACGGGCAATCTTGTTCGCGCCCGCAGCCGGCAAGTCACGACCGAGGCACCGACAGAGCCATCGCCTACCCGGTCCGGATAGGAAAAGGCCCCGCTACGGCGAGTGCGCGCGGGGCCCCTGAAGCCGACCAGTCCGCGTCGCGGCGGATGCCGCGAACCCGCCCGCGGCATCGCCGCGGCCGGCACGGACCGGACCCGGCGCGCCATGTTCCGGCGGCTCGGGTGGGAGGCTCGGGAGCTTCCGCTTGCACACCCCCGCCGATGGCGAGAGCTGGTCGCAGTGACAGGGTATCAGCGTGAGCGAGCGAAACTTAACCGACGAGGGCGAGCAGGCCGTCGTCGACCTCGGTCAGCCGGGCAGCGCATCCGAGCCGCACCCGGTCGACGGCATACCGCTTCCCGCCCACGGCTTCGATCGCCTCGACGATCTTGCCGGGCCGCCGGTCGGCGCCGTTCCCGCCGTCGAGGTGATCAGCCGCAGCGCGGTGCTGCTGATGAGCGCGGCCGCCGAAAAGCTCGGCCTGGGCGCCGGTGAACCGGACATAGACCTGGACGAGGCTCGTCGGCTGATCACCGCACTGGCCGGTCTGGTCGTTGCCGCTCAGGACTTTCTGGGCATTCATCGACAGCCTTTGCGAGATGGGGTCCGCACGCTGCAGGCGGCGTTTCGGGAGGCGTCGTCCTACCCGGACGAACCGGGCGAGGGACCCGGCGAGAAGTTCCTCCACTGAGGGCGCCCGGTCAACCCGAGGCGGGATCGGAATCGCCCCTACCCTCACCCGACCCGTCCACGCCACGCTCGCGGGTTGCTCGAACTTCAGCCTGCAGTGCCCGCAGCCGACGCATGATCTCGACCGAGTGCTCCTTGTCCAGCCGCTGCACCGCGTAGATGGCCAGGATCTCGTCGCCGGGTAGGACCAGGCGGGCAAAGCGCGCGTTGCTCGGGAATTCGATGCCGACAATGACGTCCCACGGCACCACGCGGAAGTCTCCGGAGAAGGACCGGGTACGCACCGATTGGTCGTCGGCGATCAGCCGAGGTCGGGTCAGCAGCAGGATGGCCAACGCGATGACCACGCCGACGACAACCGTGGCGACCTGATCCTTGTCGCCGAATACGGCGCCCGCATTGTCGCGCTTCATGAGCAACGCCACGATCACGAAGACGACGACGACGGCGATCGCAGAGATCGTCGCGATCCGGGTCAGCAGGATCGGGCGGGAGGTCACGACCTGAGTCGTCGGAGATCTCATCACAGTCGACAGGCGTGGATGTCGGTCACGAGGATGCCGCGGGCGCCCAGATCCCACAGTTCGTCCATGATCTGGTTGGTGTCCTTGCGGCGCACCATCGAGCGCACCGCCGACCAGCCCCGCTCGTGCAGTGCCGAGACAGTGGGCGACTCGATCCCAGGTGTGATGGCGACCGCCTTCTCGACCAGGTCGTCGCGAATGTCGTAGTCCATCAAGACGTACTGGCGGGCGATGATGACGCCCTGCAGGCGCCGGACCAACTGCTCGATCCGAGCCGACGCGCGCGCGCCGCGGCGCCTGATCAAGACAGCCTGACTGTGCAGCAACGGCTCGCCGAAGATCTCCAGGCCGGCGTTTCGCAACGTGGTGCCGGTCGAGACGACATCGGCGATGACGTCGGCGACGTCGAGGCGCACGGCGGTTTCGACCGCGCCATCGAGCCGGATCACCTCGGCACTGACACCGTGGACGGCGAGGTAGGACTCGACCACCCCCGGGTAAGCCGTCGCGATCCGCCGGCCGGCGAGTTGGTCGACGTCGGCGACATGACCGGGTCGGCCGGCGAAGCGGAAGGTCGAGCGGGCGAAGTCGAGCGGCAGGACCGCTTCGGCGTTCGCACCGGAATCGAGCAGGAGGTCCTCGCCGGTGATGCCGACGTCCAATCGGCCGGAACCGACGTAGATCGCGATGTCACGCGGGCGCAGGTAGAAGAACTCGGTGTCGTTGTCGGCGTCGACCAACACCAGCTCGCGGGAATCGCTGCGCTGGCGGTACCCCGCCTCTTGCAGCATCTGGGTCGCCGGTTCGGACAGTGATCCCTTGTTGGGCACTGCGATGCGGATCGTCTCGGGCATGTCGGGTCCAGGCCAATCGTCGATGCGGTCGGGTGTCGGCGGAAGTGGCCTAGAGATGTCGATAGACGTCGTCGAGGGCGATGCCCTTGCCCAACATGATGACCTGCACCCTAAAGAGGAGCTGGCTGATCTCCTCCGCGGTCCGATCGGCCGTTTCGTGCTCGGCCGCCATCCACACCTCGGCTGCCTCCTCGACGACCTTCTTGCCCTGGGCGTGGAGGCCGGCGTCGAGCGCCTCGACGGTGGCCGAGCCTGCCGGTCGGCGGCGTTGCCGATCCGACAGCTCGGCGAACAGCTCGTCGAAGGTCTTCATCGCGCCCCGAAGCCTACCGAGCGCACCTTTATCGTTTGCTGTGTGCGCGTGGTCGCGATCGACGGCGGGGCGGCATCGGGCAAGTCCACGCTGGCCGATGCCGTGTGCGCGGCCCGCCCGGGCTCGGCGCTGGTGCGCACCGACGAGCTGATGGACGGGTGGGGCGACCAGCTCGGCTACTGGGCGCGGCTGCGGGGCGAGGTGCTGGAACCGCTGCGTCGATCCGGGCGGGCCGACGTGCCCCACTACGACTGGGTCCGGGGAGGGTTCGGAGCCACGATCGAGCTGCTCGCCCCGGAGTTGCTGCTCGTCGAGGGGTTCGGCTCGATCGCGGCCTGCGCCGAGGCGGCCGATCTGCGCGTCTTCGTCGACGTACCCCGGGTCGAGCGGGAGCGAAGGTGGATCGTGCGCGACGGACGGTGGCAGCCGGAATGGACGAGTTGGCTGGACCTGGAGGACCTCGTCTGGCTCACCGAGCGGCCGGCGGCTGACGTCGTCGTTCCTCAGGAGGTCGGCACCGCCGCGGCGCTAGCGGTCATCCTGCGCCGACTCGACTCCGCCTCGCGCGCCCGCTGGACGCCCTAGCCGACGTGGGACTCGCTCCACCGGGCCAGATCGTCCGGTGTGTCGATGTCGTCAGGCTCCCCGGCGCACTCGATGTCGACGACGAGGTCGGGATGGGCACGTAGGTACGGGCCGGCGCCGCGATCACCGCCCGCGGCGGCGGCGACGTCACTCCAGAGCTCCCGGCGGATGGCCACCGGGTGACGACGGTCGCCCTCGTAAGTAGCGGCCACGATCGGCGCGTCGATCGCGAGCACCGCCCGGACCGAGGCCGAGGTGACGCCGGGGGTATCGACAAGCAGCACTACGGCGCGCTCTCCCTCGGCCGCTTCGAGACCGAGCCGGAGCGACGAGCC